>CALDJV010001230.1 GCA_937899305.1 uncultured Cytophagaceae bacterium | reverse complement strand
GTTATTAGAATTCTTGGGAAGACTTGACAAATAATGTACCGCTCACTAATGAATTTTTATATAAAAATATATTGAAAACAAGGGCGAGTAGGATGTCTATTGCTTCTTGGGTGGGTAGCTATAATGATATTTGGCCCGCTTATTTTCGACTACGAATGGGAGGTAAGTTATTCTCAGAAGGTATTAAAAATGGAATTTTGATCATAAATGTAACTAGAATAGGAGTTGAATTCGTATTTTGGGTGATCCTGGCGAGCGGAGATATTGAGCAAAAATGTGCTTGATACCAAAGAAGCGTGAAAGCAGGGTAAATAATTGTAAAAATACATATTTTTGTGGGTTGTAGAAATTTTCTGGTTTTGAAAAGGATACCAGGCATTTGTTTCGGAAGCACATCAATAATAGAGTTGACCTTTATTGATGTAAATGTCTGCTTAGTAAAGGTGAAAAAATAACCTTGCGATTTCAAAAAATTAGAAACATAAGCATCTTGCTCAAAACCTTCGTCTGTGGACTATGGACTGTCGACCAATGCTGTTTAGTGTAAACGTAGCGCTCCCTTTGGTCGGTTCCTTAAAATCTTAGGCTTACAGTGGTTATTCACGAATTGATTTTTGTATCATTCCAAAGTTTTGAAATAAGTTTTTTCAGTGAATACTTAGATAGTCTACCCCCTGCTGGCGCAAGCGTCCTCGCTTGTGATCCATCCGAGCTCATGAACACACGCGGGGACGCGTGCGCTAGCGTAGGAACCAGGTATAAATTATTTCCTGAATTTAAATACTACTTACGTCATGCAAACTACTGACAATTCTATCTACCAAAAACATCGTAATAGCTTTCATAACGTTTGAATAAGCCTATATCCTACTTTTACAGGTCGATACGGGTATGTATAATCAACCCTTAAATGAGGACCAACTCATATTTCGAGTTACATCCAAGTCTCCTTGGTACGGGTTAGCAATGTCTTGTTTTTTCAAAAACTTGATAGAGGCACTTATAAAACCTGTTCATTCTTCCAAATTCGCTCTTACCTTCAATACACCTTTTGCTGCTTGACCTTCGTTTTTCATCGTATGTATTTTGTAACCGATGTGCTGGTTATCTTGAAACCAGAAATCTTCTTGGGCATGCACATAACAACTTGCCCCGCATACAAAATTAATAGGGGCATCAAAAGTAGATAGCTTGCCAGTTTCAAGTTGAAACACATAGAGCTTTGTTCCCATTTTATAATCTTGTTGATTGACGTCTACAAAAGCAAATGACTGTTTATTGGGTGACCAGACAATGGTTGAGATACCATCTCGTTTTTGAGGAAGTTTGAGCAGTGTTTCCTCCTTTTGGATATCTGTTTCATAGGTTTTAATTAAAAAGGCTGTCGTATCACTTTGAGCATCACTGAAAATAACCTTTTTTGTATCAGGCATGACATCAGGAGGCAAAAAACTAAATGCAACCTTTTCTTTTATATTTTGAGGCAACATCACCTCTTCATTATTTTTATTGACGACCCCATAAACAGTACCGTTTGTTAAAAAACCTTGAGTAATGATATTCAACGGTTGCTCGAATGGTATTTTATAGAGGTATAAATAGCGGTAATCGAGCCATTTATCTGTGCTTTGATAAGCAATTAAAGAATCACCCCTTTGAGATTCAAAATGAAAAGCCACCTCAATATTTTTAGGGCAACTTGTTTTTTCACTAGTTTTGATGCTTGCTACTGGATACTTTTTACGATTGCTGATCTCACCACTTTTCATTGTAAATGTGCGTATTTGAGGGATATTTGAAGCATCTGCCCAAACATAGGCTACTGTTTCTTCATCCTTACTCCATTGGAAGTTTGAAACCTTTGCTTCCTGGCCAAAATGCTCCTCTACAATGAATGAGGTATTACGCACCAAGTCATAGATTTTTAAAGCTTTTTTATCATTGTATATCAAGTATTTTTGTTGTGGAGACAACTCAAATAGTTCTGCTTGCTCATATACTTTCTGTAATTTTTCATACGCGGCTTTTCCTTTGAGTGCTTCCAGATTATTTACCCTGCAATCAATTTTATCACTAGATGAGGGTAGTACCGTTGTCTTTGAAGAGTCTTCTGTAAGAGATGTATCTACTTGATTGTCAGACTTATTTTCTTTTTTGTTACCTTGACTACAAGCGGTAGCCAATAATAAGCAACCTAGCATGACTATTTGAAGTTGTTTTTTCATTACGTTATTGTTTATTATTCCATCCAAGTTCTTCTGGTGTGGCTATTGGGCTACTAGGCCTACCATCAAAAATCCAAGCTCCTGAACCTCCCTTCCCCAACTTTAGATTCCAAAAGTCTCCCTCAGTAGAACTGCTATATTTAAAGTTTACAGCCCCTGCCTGAGATGTAAGTGGCTTATATGTTTTACCGTTTCTTCCTCCCTTTGGGTTTGCTTTCAATTGCCCTCTTTCAGGCATAACGACCGCAACATGCCCTGTACCAATAATATCGGCTAAAATTACAACTAATTTGCCATTATTAGCTTCTTTTTGGGCTTGTTTCATGTCTGAGGCTTTTCGCCACCCAAAATGATTTATTCCATAATTACCCATCCAAACAGTCATATCGTTTGCATTCATTTCTCTTACTGTTTTTCCATAATCAGGTATAACCTTTTTGCCATTCAGAATTTGTTTCAAGGAAGCATTGTACCACCACACCCTTGGTATGTAACCACCCATTGCAGTTACTACATCGTATGTGTAAATATTACAATATGTATCAAGTCTTGTACCCACATACCGTTTTTGATATAATGGATTTTTGTCCACTTCGAGAGTTTCTACAACTGCATATTGCATTGCATGGTGTAATTTAGCTTTCAGGTTGTTTGCTTTAGCATGATCTCCTCTTTGCTCTAAGCTTTTGATCTTATCTAAAACTTCTTTTTTGGTAATATCTTTACCAAAGTAATACTTGAGTTGAGATGGTAATTTTGAATCAAATTTTTTTGTGTATTTTCCTGCTCCTTTTCCAAGCCAACGATTACTTGCATAATTATTTACGCCATATTTTGTAAAATCAACTCGTTCCATGGTTTCCTTAGTGTTCTTGTTAGTTCTCACTTTTGGAGAAGGCTTCTTACCCGAACTCTTATTTTTATAATTAGCTCCTAGCAATGATTTTAGTACTTTCACAAGGGTAGATGCCTCGATGGTATGTATTAGAGCTTCATACTTTTCCCTTAACTCTTCACCTAATTCGGATAACAATTCATATAGCTCTTGCTCCAGTTCCTCCTTTTTCTTATTTTCTTCCTCCTGCTTCTTTCGTTCTACATAGGCTTTTCGAGCCGCCGCCACTGATGCTTTACTTGAGCCCATTAATTGTCCTAAAGTAGCTCCCCCCGGATCAATCCGACCATCTACGGTTCCACCTTTTACCTCCCGTTGAAAAACCTCGATGGCGGTAATGGTTTGGGGCAGCTTCTCGGCCAATACCCAGATGCCTACGGGTACTTTCCCATAAATCGCCATCGCCTGTTGTTCCAGTTCGTTCAAATGATACA
>CALDJV010001229.1 GCA_937899305.1 uncultured Cytophagaceae bacterium | reverse complement strand
GTAGGCAAAATAATTTTCATTGACATTTGAGAGATATTAGATACGATGGTAGCAAATGCCAAAACGATAGAGATACCCATTGGGGTGCCATTCATTTCCAAAATCAGACCAGCCACTGGAGTAATGATACACCCTTGGATAAGCAAAATGGCTGCCATTAGAATGTAACGGTTATATTCGGCCTCGGTAAGTATTTTAGAGTATTGGCTTTTTATATATTCCATTGTGTGATATTTAAGACGTGATACCATTTGGATGAGCTTTACACAAGCGAAATGGTTAATAACCTGATTGTAAGATGATTAACCTTGTGCTTTGCTATTAATACAAATGTAAATCAGTTGGATAGTAAAATCTTATGAGGCAAATCATAAAGCAGAGAAAAATGATCGAATAAATTGACCATAAAAAGAACCCTAAGAAAACACTCATACTACTAGAAAAATGATTGAAGAAACGATGTTGAAAAAATATGAAGCCGAAGAACAGGCACTCAAAAAAGGCGAGATGTTGTTTATGGAAGGAGACAAGCCAAGGTATTATTACCAGGTGAAGCGTGGAGAAGTTAAAATGATGAACTACAACGAAGAGGGCAAAGAATTTATTCAGGGTATTTTTTATGATGGACAGAGTTTTGGCGAGCCTCCTTTGCTGGGTGATTTTCCCTATCCAGCCAATGCCCAGGCATTACAAAATACCATTGTGTATCGTTTGTCAATGCCGAAGTTTACTCAATTACTGAAAAATAATTTTGAAATACATTGGCAGCTAAGCGCGACTTTAGCGTTACGCCTTCGCTATAAGTCAATGATTATGAGGGAAATATCTAGCCATTCGCCCGAGCATCGCATACTTACCTTGATTGATTATTTGAAACAGCATACCTCATCTGCCGAAAGGTTTGAAGTGAAACTCACTCGACAACAAATTGCTGATTTGACGGGGTTGAGGGTAGAAACCGTGATTAGGGCCATTAAAAACCTGGAAGCGCAGCAAGAACTGCAAATTGTAGATCGTAAAGTGTGGAGGTAACGTGTACAATAAAAAAAACCACCTCGAGTACTCAAGGTGGCTATTGGGGTAGATGAACTACACCCTATTTTTATCTTTAATTTTTTAAAGATCGATTACTTTTTCAAGGCCGCTTTCAAGGCATCCAAAGGCTGGATAAATTTTCCAGTCATTTTGGTTTGTTTGGTATCGATACCTGTATTTGTCAAGATGGCATAAGCTTGGTCAGTATTTAGATTTGGATTGACTGACTTCATCAAGCCCAACAGACCAGCTACATAAGGAGTGGCCATTGAAGTACCACTATAAGCAGCGTACTTGTTACCAGGCACGGTAGATAAAATGTCTACGCCAGGGGCCGCAATTCCGCGCTTAAGGTCCGATACCCAGTTAGAGAAACTCGCCTTATCCATATCTTGGCCAATAGCCGAAACTGTAATTACTCCGTCGATGTTGGCTGGAGTTACCTTGGTAGCGTTTTT
The DNA here is from genome assembly GCA_937899305.1 of uncultured Cytophagaceae bacterium. Classification (GTDB taxonomy): domain Bacteria; phylum Bacteroidota; class Bacteroidia; order Cytophagales; family Microscillaceae; genus Microscilla. The sequence goes on along the minus strand of CALDJV010001229.1, from coordinate 1,422 downwards.
AGATTCGTTACCTGCTGCCACTACTACTATAGCACCTGCTCGGTTGGCGTATTTGATGGCTTGCATATACGCTCTCTGCTTATTGTCACGAGATGGGCCACCCAAAGACATTGAGATGACATCGGCACCATTATCGGCTGCTTCAATAATTCCATTCACAATCATTTTATCAGTACCCCAACCTTGGTCAGTCAATACCTTCACACTGGTTACAGTTACAAAATCATTGTTAGGGGTAAAAGAAGCAATTCCTTTTTTGTTGTTAGAGATAGAAGCCGCAATACCAGCACAGTGCGTACCGTGACTTTGTTTGTCACGATCGTACTTAGATCTTACTGAAAGGTATTTTCCTTTGATATCTTCGTGATCAGCATCTACTCCAGTATCCAAAATAAAGATTTTCACCTTTTTCTTGGGCTTTACTTTTTGATCTTTGATATAACGATACAAGTTCGCTACTTTCATTTTCTCAAATCCCCAAAGCTTGTCTACATCAGGGTCATTCACCAGGTATTCACTGCTGCCTTCCTTGGCACTTACTGCTTTTTTCTCAATAGGACTCAATGAATATACCTCGTTGTATTCTACGGCATCTACTGCTCCAGTAGCGTTTAGTTTGGCCACAATCTCACTTAACTTGTCAAGTTGATCCTGAGGAACATCTACTGCATAAAAATCATCCAGTTCAGTAAAATCTCTTTTTCTTAAATTAGGGAAGGCCTTGGTAATTTTGAGTTTGTATTCCTTCAAAGTTTCCTTAATTTTAGAAAGCAATGCTTCATCTTTGATATCAAACAACAATTCAGCTTTGGCGGCTAACTTGCTATTTTTCTTCTTCACAGTGCTAGATTCAGTACTGGTAAATTGCTTTTTGACATAATTTACACCGTCGCCGGCCAAGCCAGAATAAATCACATAACCTAGCGAACCAACCCCTACTGCAGTGAGGAAAAACGCTCGGGTGTGTTTCAAGTTGTTGGCAATCAAAAATACGGCAATGGCTGCTCCCGCTTCAGGAGCCAACATGCCCAATAATTTCTGGTACAGCGAAAAGTCACTAAAATACATGCTGACCGCATACATCAGTGATGAACCCCAGAAAGAAATATTGGGTACTGCCCGACTTTTTTTGCGATATACGCTGTAAAACCACCATACTATTGATAGTAGAAAGGCTATATAGAAGAATGAATGCAATGACGCGATTGTTGTCATATCTTATGTAAGTTAAGTGAGAGTAATTTTTCGGAGGGTGTGTTTTTCAAATGGTCATACCCTCGTTATAAAGTTTGTATCATATTAACAACGAAACTTCAGTCGCTGAAGTTAGCATTGTACCAAGATTTAACATTATTTCTATCCAAGATTGGGTAAGGCATTAGCTTTTGCCGTGTTTTTTCTTGAAATAAGCATAAGCCTCAT
>CALDJV010001228.1 GCA_937899305.1 uncultured Cytophagaceae bacterium | reverse complement strand
GCTACAAATATAACATTTTAATTCATAATTTATTTAAGCCCCAGAGCACTAGTATCTGACAACTCATCGATGGTGAATGTTTCAGGAATCACGACATTAGATAAGTCTACCCCTCCTATAACTCCCACATTGAAATTAAAACCACTTAGTCTAAGCTGTGTATCATTGTTTTCAAGGGCCCATTGTCCATTGACGGGTTGCCCGCTTACGGTACTGGTAAAAGTACCATCGTTGTTGATGGTCAGTGAGATGGTATCTATCTCAATGGGTTGGTTGACTCCCAAAGAACTGAGGTCCAGGCCAGCAGCAGTCACGGTGGGCTCTATTTTATCTCCTTTCCACACTCCTATCAAACGATCGCGAACCGGGGTGGCCTCATCTTTTTTCTTACAGCTGGCAAATCCTATTGTTAACAGGGCTACTACCCACAATATTTTGGTAAAATATTTCATAGCTTACTCTTAAGTTTAGCAAATTAATCAATTAAATTTTCCTCAGTCCCATACCACAAAAATATACTTTCGGTAATTGCTTCATATATTTGATAGGCTGAGGGGTTGTTTTTGAGGTATTTAAGGTGATCTTGAATCACCCTGGTATCATTACGTACGGCTGGCCCGGTTTGTGTCTTGCGAGGGGCATTTTTCATTGCTTTTTCTACTGTTTCCTGGATGAGGGGTTTTAGCAAATCAAACGATAAACCCTCTTTTTGTAGAATATGATCGGACTGAGCAAACAAGTGATTGGTAAAGTTGCAGGCCATCACTGCGGCTACGTGCAACACTTTTCTTTGAAAACTATTTACTGAATGAATGCGATTACTCAATTGACCTGCCAAGTCGAATAACAGGGTTTCGGTACTAGAGTTGAGCGCCTCGATACAGAAAGGAATGTAGGTAAAATCAACTGGTTTTTGTTTACTAAATGTTTGGAGTGGGTAAAACACACCAAAGTCATTGTTGCCAGGCAAATGCTCGAATATTTGCATAGGCGTATTGCCTGAGGTATGCACCAGGATGGTATGATGGGGAAGTTGTAGTGCTTGAACCACACTTGCGATGGCGTCGTCCTTGATGGCAATGATGGCCAAATCTGCTCCTACTTCTCTAAAATCGGTTTGGTCAGTGGCCAATGCATGTTTCAGCTTTTGGGCAAGTTGTTGCGCATTTTCCAAGCGTCGACTGTACACAATGCTTATTTGATGGCCTTTTTTTTCCAAAGCAGAAGCCAAGTGCCAAGCCACATTTCCAGCACCAATCATCAAAATATTCATACAATAAAGGGATAGTTTCTTGGTACAAAGGTATAAAAAAAAGGATGACCGATAAAACATCGGCCACCCTCAAAGATTCTAGAGATGCGTGATTATTTACTGAGAAATAATCACACTTTTATATAATGATGGGTTCAGTAAAGGAACTGTAGCCCCATAAGTGCTATTGATGGCCTTGATGATCTCATTGGCTACCAGGGCGTTTCCGGCTGGAGTAATGTGGATACCATCCAAACTAAATAGACCGCCAGTAATGTAGTTTGTATTGTAAGTGAGGCCACCTACTGCATCAGTTAAGCCAGTGGCAGATGCTGCAGTAGCCAATGTTGCGTTCATGTCTACAAAAGCCAAACTACGTGCGGTAGCTTCAGCTTGCAACGCAGTATTGAATTCGGTAATGGCGGCATTGGCTGCGGCTACTTCATCCTTATCCAGTACATGTTGCGTCTCAATTGGGTTAAACGAGCTTAAGCCATAAGGGCCTACCATGGTACCTGCGGTACTTTGTCCTAATAAACCATATTGAGTTTGAGAACCTAATAAGAATAAATCTTCTGCAGTAGCCTCACGCGTGGTACCTGCTCCAGTAGTAATCCAAATTGGAGTATTAGCGGGAGCACCTCCTGCTTGTAGAGCGGCTTGTAAACTAGTCAAAGTAACCGTGGTGAAGAAGGCGGCCGAAGTAACACTTCCAATATTTACAATAACCCCTTTTTTACTTCCCATTTTGTCTAATAATGACTTTAGGTTGGCAGTAAATAACGCGGTAGGAGTAATAGGTGTCACCCCTCCTGAGGTAGCATAACCCAAGGCGTCGTTGTTTCCTAACCAAAAAGTAAAGAATGTAGCATCAGCTGCATTGGCTTCTATAAAAGCCTCATAAGTACTGGTAGCATCAGCCGTACCCAAAAAGCGCTCAAAATATTGGTTAAAACCAGCTGGGTTGTTGAAACCATACCCCACAGTAGTGGTCGTAGCAAGAGCAAGTCCTGGAACACCAAAGTTATTCAACGAACCGGTATACTTAGCCAACAAAGGTGTCGTTCCGTTGGCTCCTAAACCAACAACTCCTAAGCTACTGGTCTCGGTTACAATGGTAGGACTAGGGTTAGTGGCAGAAGGCAAAGCCGTCAGTTTCAAAAAACCAGAGCCATTTTCCTGACCTGCATCAAATGTAGGTTGAGTAAAAGTTCCACCTCCTGCCTGGGCAAATTGCTGAGATAATAAATTGGGAAAAGAAACAGCCATCCCAGCATTGTACAAGCCACCATCGGTAAAACCAGCGGTAAGCGAATTACCAATCGAGATGTATTTGGTAAAATCAGCGCTACCTGGCGAAGCCGCCACTGCTTGAGTTGGGGTTGGCGAAGGGTCTACTTGTTTACAGGCCGTAAACCCTATAAAGAGCAGACCAATGAGTAATAAAATGATAGGGTTCTTTTTCATAACTATCATTGTTTTGTTTATATCTTAAAGTTTTTGAATCTTATTTAAAAAAAGTGGGAGAGAAGGGCCCTCCCAAATATGATTTGACTAGTTCAAGAATTGATCAAAGGTCAATGAGATGTAATACATAGAGCCAATGAAAGGACCACCAAAGTTGGTGCGGTATTCATTGTTACCCAAGTTGGTACCACCTATCTTCACAATAGATTTCAAAGACTTGATTTTGTAGCTCAACTGGGCATCCACAACTCCAAAACTTGGAATGTGTCCATGACCAAAAGAAGATCTCCACAAGAAACGATCTTGCCAACGATAGTTGATAGAGAACCCTAAGTTTTTCAAAGCACCAGACTCTCCTACGCTACGGTTGCTCAAGCTAATTTTAAAGCGATCGTTAGGCGTATTGAAAGGAATCTGTTGTTCGTCGTTTGGATCAATATCAGCCGTAAAAGTAGCATTGTTGTAGCTACCATTCAAGATATACCCTTTGTACAAGCGATAGCTCAATCCAATACCCAAACCTTGAGAATTTACTGGAACCTTGGCATTGATGTAAGGACGGAAAGCAGTACCTGCAGTCCAAGAACCAGTAGGGGCAGTACCACCGTTGGCTGCAAATACAGTTTGCTGAATAATAAAATTATTGTATTGATTGAAGTAACCATTGATGTCAACCAAAAGCTTACCATCTAACCAAGCTCCTTTATAACCAATTTCAAAAGCAGTCAATTGCTCAGGCTGAACAAAGTCAATATTTACTACATTTCCTCGGCTATCAGTTGCTCCACCGTTAAAGATACCGTATTGCTCTCCGTTGGCGCGGGTACTACCCAATAGAATCCCTGAAGTACTAGGGAAGAAAATGAATTGAGCCTGAGTATCAGGGTTACGGAAACCAGTCTGGAATGATGCCCGGAAATTGTGCTCGCGGTCTTTGCCCGCTGAGTAAACCAATGAGGCACGAGGAGTCACCTGTCCATCGAAGTTTTCGTTTTTATCGTAACGGATAGAAGCAGTGGCTTTCAAGCGGTCAAATTTCTTGGAAATCTGAGTGTAAAAACCAAATTCGTCAATCTCGATGCGTTCGTAAGTACCATTTCCTTGGTTTTCGTTGAATACGGTACCATCGGAGAAAAGATCGTAGCGACGGAAGTTACCACCAACCTGGATTTCAGCGAAATCAATCAAGTGGCCAAAGTTGTAGTTGAATTCGGTATGATACAGACGAGAATTGTCAATGAAACCAGCTCCACCTCTTTGGAAAAGTCCTTCTCTTACTGCTTTCAATTGGTCTTCGGCTAAGTTGGTACCAGCGCCAGGTTGTACTGCAGCGTAGGCGGCTGCCTGAGCGGCGGCTTTATCAGCATCGGTAACCGTTTGGCCAGTCAAAATCTTGGGTAACAATGCTCCAGCATAGGTACCAATGTAAGTAGGCGCTAAAGCCTGAGTTGTCAACAAACCCAAAGCAGTCATGTTGTAAGAGTCTCCATCATCAGTTTCAGACATGTACGCTCTCACAAAAAAGTTTGGATTTTTAAGCTCTGCTTTATAATAAGTTTGAGAGAAATCTCTTAATGCATAACGTTCTCCACCTTGGTATACCGAAGAACCTTGTCCACGACGGAATTGGAAGCTTGCTTCTAGTTTTTCAGTAATACGATAGTGTACAGCCGCACTTACCTTGATACTGCTTGCATCAAAGGATTCTAGCATGTCTTCTTCCTTGTAACCCAAGCGAGTTAGAGGTACATTGCCTAAACTTTGTAGTCCATTGGCAATGAGGTCTTGAGCCAAAGTGGAACTATTGTTAAATGCACTCAAATCGATGGCTCCGCTAGCCAAAATACCACTGGCCACTGTTTTAGCAAATGCTGGATTGGCAAAAGCAGCTACAATGGGCACTTCGTCTCCATATCGGTTCAAAGCGTCAAAATTTGGATCTCCTACGATAGGAAAACTACCATCATTTACATTGAAAACATCGGTACGGAAAGTAGTATAGTCATTGGCGCGCCAGTCTTGAGCTTGCGACCAAGAGACGTTTACTTTAAAAGCCAGTTTGTTTTTGAGGAGTGCTTTGGCGTAACGAACCGAACCACTATACATAGGCTGGGTACCATAAGCTTGTGATTCAGCTCCCGGAACATTACTAGAGGTGTTAGATACAGCTACCCCACCCTTGATTTGAGCACTCAAACCTTGATACTCAAATGGGCTTTTACTGTTCATCATTAAGATACCGTTGAAGGCATTGGGACCGTAAAGGGCTGAGGCTGCTCCTGGTACCAATTCCATACTTTCCATGTCTAGTTCTGAAATACCTACTACGTTTCCAGAAGGGAAGTTCAACAAAGGAGCAGCATTGTCCATTCCGTCCATCAACTGTACCATGCGTACGTTAGCAATAGAAGCAAAACCACGGGTGTTGACAGAGGCAAAGTTCATACTACCTCGGTTAATGTGTACCCCTTTCAAATTGGCCAAACCATCATAAAAGTCAGGAGAAGCCTCACTTTTGATCGCAAGAATGTCCATTTTCTCAATGGTTACCGGAGACTCCATAATTTTCTCTTCTACCCTCGAGGCTGATACTACTACCTCCCCAATCAAGCTATTACTCTCCTTGAGAGCTATTTCAAGATTAGAGTTACTACCTGTTACATCAACCATTTGGGTCGAGTAACCAATGTAAGATACCTGAAGTTTAAATGGAGGTTTTTGATTGGTTGTTATGTTAAATTTTCCATTTCCATCGGTTACTCCACCTGTTACTGTACCTTGTATGACTACGTTTACTCCAGCAAGGCCTTCACCAGTCTTGGCGTCTTTTACAACCCCCGACAAGTTTACTTGTGCTTGAGTGTAGGCAGTGGTCAACAGGCAAACAAAGAGATAAAACAGAAGTTTGCGTAGATGTTGCATCATAACCTAAAAATTTAATTTGTTTTTGTGTATAAATTGTAAAATTTTGTACTATTACTAAATTCAAATATAGTATATAAAGACGGATGGTCAAAAGATTATATAATTTATGTGAATAGTGAAAATTGTGTTTTTTTGAAATTTTTTATAACAAAAAATAGATTGATTGTTGCTACTTATACGTAGAAAAAACAGAATAGTTATTTAATGAATAAAATATAAAAAACTGACTGGCAGTTAGTTGTGAATTATTTAAATTATTTTTGTCGTGTAAATCCAATTTTAGAGGTAGTTGGATAAAAAAAAGCGAAAATTCGCTGAAAATTTTATTAAAAAATAACAATCGTCGTCATTTAGGTTGTAGTTGAGTGTACGAAATATCGAAAAATGATTGCCTTCAAATAAAGTATAAATTCAGTTTTTGATTGCAGTGTTTTAAATTTTACTTGGACTAATACTAACGGTGTACTGTGTTAGTATCTAGGCTTCATCAAATCTTTTTTCGTCCATTTTTCACTATTCTAGAGTTTCAACAATGAAGGCAATTGATTGTTTCGCGCATTTTATAAAAATGACTTTTTCATTGTCAATAAACGAATTAGGATATACCTTAAACAACTACAACAAGTACTGAGATTTTTAGGTGTAATTGGCCAAAACTTATCAAGGCAAGCGTAATGGAATAAACCATGAACATACAAGATCTACCCCCAGAAACGCTCAAAAAATTGAGTTATAATGTTTTCAGAGGACCTTTTGAAGAAGTAGTAAAAGTAATAGAGAAATACGACCTTGACCTTGATAGTCGCTTGGATGAAAAGCGAGGTAGCCCCATGCTGAGTAAATGTTTACAGGGCCTGGAATACGGGACTGATAACCTACGTCTCATTACCTATTTGCTAGAAAAGGGGGCCAATCCCAACCTGCGAGATTATGATAAAACCTCTGCTTTTCATTGGGCAATCTATTATGGGGATTTGAATATGGTAGCGTTGTTTATGCAATATGAGGTAGAAGTGAACTTACAAGATAATCAAGGGTACACTGCATTCTTTGTTTTTTATCGAGAAAAGTATTGCCGTCTTGCTCAGGAAGGAGTGAATTTAAAAAAACGATGCCTTGCCATTCTAGAAGCCATGTTAAAAAAAGGGGCTGATCCTGATATTGTAAGTGGTTATGGCACTACCATGCGATCGTGGCACTGTGTAGAACGCTTGAGCGTGTATCACTTACTTAAAAAGTACGATGCTTTGAAAATTAAAAAGTCAGTACCTGCCCCACAAGAACCACCACCCACTAACTTAAAATATCCTGAGGTATGTCAAGAGATATGGAAAAATCTAGTTCCCAAAAGTGGCGAAGCAGATAGCGTGCAAGGGGAGTTGTTACGGGCGATTGAAAAACTAAGAGACGAAGCGCAAAGGAATGGAAATGGCAACTATAACGCAATGCATAAAAACTTGGCTTTATACATTAAAGAAAAGTTGATTGAATCAGGGCTGTTTGATGAAAAAGCAATCAAAGCCGATATAAAGCCGTTGACTTTCAAAACCATACCCTACTTAGAAGACGATATTTATGATCGCTTTTGTGATCGCATTGCCGAGTTTTACCTCAAGTTTCCCACCCCGATATCCAGAACTTAATTGTGATCCTGATGGCCAAAAAAATAAAAATGAAGCAGGTATTGCCCAAAAAACTACACACGGGTTTTATGGAGTTAAACAAAGCTGGTGATGTGGTAGGTATTGACCAACTATTGACCACACATAAGATTGATATCAACGCTACTTTTTCCCGCAAAAAAGGAAGTGGTTGGGATAAACATCTGTTGCACGAAATATTAGAGGGAGCGAATGTGGTAGATAAAATTGCTTACTTCAGTGGCAAGAATGCGGATATGAATGTAGAGTACATGCATTCGAATATTTTGTTTCGAGTCATTCCTCAAGTCCATACTGTTGCAGTATTTGCCGCCCTGCTTCAGTATGGAGTAAGCCCTAATTTGGGTGATGAAAACGGTACTACCTACCTGACAATGATGACTCGACAATATACCGATAGCTTAATTTGGTCATCGCCAGATATAACCATTGATGATGCGCTCAAATCAGATGATCTTGAGTTTTATGAAGTGCGTTACACTTTTCTGGAGCTCATGATGAAAAATGGAGGCGATCCATCTATTAAAAACAATGACAACACCAGTGCCCTTGACTGGCTAGCACATCGCAAAGCAAATGATGAATCTCCCGAAAGATGTGCGAAACTGGAAAAGTTATTTGGGAGTGATCACCAAGTGAAAGAATAATGTACTGCTTGAGTCCACTTTAGTTGGTAGTTAGTAGCTTTATTGGTCTCAGCTCTGGGTTAAAACCCTGCACTTTCAGTGCAATACTTT
>CALDJV010001227.1 GCA_937899305.1 uncultured Cytophagaceae bacterium | reverse complement strand
AAATAAAAAGCGAAGTCCATTTCTGAACTTCGCCATTTGTAGTTTTTCTATAGTTGATAGTCTGTAGTTAGGAGTTGGTAGCTTTGTTTAGTCCACTAATTGAATGAAAAACGTAAAGTGAAAAATAATACGTCGCTTTGCGCAACCCGAAGTCCTGAGCAATGCCGAAGGAACTAACCATAGAGCAATGAGCGAAGCGAAACCATAGAAATGAATCATCGCTTTGCGTAACCCGAAGTCCTGAGCAATGCCGAAGGAACTAACCATAGAGCAATGAGCCGTAGGCGTAACAATGGAACAATAATCTACCTTATTTCACATCTAACAATTCTACCTCAAATACCAATACCGAATTGGGTGGAATGTCTCTTCCTGCCCCTCTTTTGCCGTAGGCCAAGTCAGATGGGATATAAAGGGTGGCTTTAGAACCCACTTTTAACAAAGCAATGGCTTCGTCCCAACCTTTGATTACCCGTCCTTTCCCCAAAACAAACTCAAAAGGCTTGTATTGACGTCCAGGACGATGCTTTCCGGCCTGACGCGCAATGGCCTCGAGGCTGGTGTCAAACACCTTTCCATTCAATAGTTTTCCGGTATAATGAACAATTACCGTTTTACCTGCTTGAGCCTGTGGTCCTTTTCCCTGCTTATTGATGACATAATGTAAACCTGAAGGTGTTTTTTGGGCATTGGTGATCCGTTTATTGGTCAAATACTGGGTAATGGTGGTTTGATCCTTCAGTTTTTGTCTGGCGGGATCAAAAGGTTGCTTGATGCCTACCAACTCTACCTCAAACACCAATACTGCATTGGGGGGAATATCGTTTCCGGCTCCGCGAGGTCCATATCCCAAAAACGAAGGAATGATCAAGGTGGCCTTGGCCCCTGGTCTTAGCAAAGCAATGCCTTCGTCCCAACCACTAATCACCCTGCCTTTCCCTATAGCAAACTCAATGGGCTTGTAGGGTCGGTTTGGATTGAATATACCTCGTACTTTGGCTACTTCTTCCAGGCTGGTGTCAAACACTTTTTCATTGGTGAGTTTACCCGTATAGTTTACCTTTACCGTTTGCCCAGGTGTAGGTCGATTGCCAATACCAGGCTGGTGAATCACATAATGCAGCCCTGAACCAGTCACTTGTACATTTTTCAATTGATGTGATGCAATATACTTGTCTATCACCACCTTTTCTTTAGCCAATCTTGCCGCAGTTTTTTGCTTCTCGCGGGCCATTAACTCTGCTTGATTTCTAATTTTGAGGATTTTCATTCGATAGGTAATGTAGGTACCAGGTTTGGCAAATGGAGGCATTTTAGCCTTGCTATATTTGGCCACGGTATCTACTGGGCTTTCTATCAAAATAGAGTCTCCCTCGGCTACCATCAAGAAAGCCTCGTTGATATCTCCCTTGTACTTGGGTACATCTACTGGAATATTCTCGATAGGCTTATCAGACTTGAAAGTATTTCCAATCACTTTGCCATCGGGTGCCGTCATGATGAAGTGAAAACTCAAAAAATCTTTTGCTTTCATTTTACGAGCGGTGGGATTGCGTTTTATGATTTGCAACTTTATCCCGCTGGGTAAGGTTTTTTTTGTGGTTTGAGCCATTCCCACCGTGCCCATCAGGCCAGTCAAGATGGTCCCTAATATCATTCCTCGTAACATAAAATATAGTTTTGTTATTTTATTCAATACACACAAATACACTTTAGTAATTCGTGAAAAATAAAGTTTTGTTTTTAGTCCACAGTTTTCTTTAGTTGGTAGTTTGTAGTCAGGAGTTGGTAGTTTTTGCTTTTAAGTCCATAGATTCTTTAGTCCACAGTCCACGGTCGATAGTCCATAGTAGCGCAAGCGGTACAAATAAATCATCGCTTCGCGCAATAATCAATAACTAAAAACTGCCGAACGAAGTTCAAGCTCTACCAAAGGCTAATCAACAATTACTATGTCGCTTCGCGCAACAATCAATCATTAAAAATCGATCATCAATAATCGGAAAAATGATCCACAGGCGGAACAATAAAACAATCGAAAGGTTATTTTTCAACTTTACTTATTGCATAATTCGTGAACGCGAATATAAGTGATGTGTTGTGTGTTTTTACCAAAAGAGGTCGGGTAAAAATAAAAAAGAGATTTCAAATGATGTTTGAAATCTCTTTTTAGGTTTATTTATAGCAAATCGTATGTCAGTCCATCAATTGATGGATTAAACAACTGCTTCGCCTTCTAAGTAAGCATCTACTGCAGTGTAGGGCAAGTCAAATGCCTCAGCTACTGGCTTATATACAATCTCACCTTGTACCACATTCAAGCCAAGTCTCAATTCTTTGTTGTCTTGGCAGGCTTGCTTCCACCCTTTATTGGCCAACTCAATCGCATAAGGCAACGTAGCGTTGGTCAAAGCTACCGTAGAAGTGTAAGGTACCGCACCTGGCATGTTGGCTACACAGTAATGTACTACCTCATCAATCACGTAGGTAGGATCTTCGTGCGTGGTTGGTTTACAAGTTTCGATACAGCCCCCTTGGTCTACAGCCACATCTACTACCACAGTACCAGGTTGCATGTCTTTCAACATGTCACGCGTAATCAAATGAGGTGCTTTTGCCCCTGGAATCAATACTGCTCCAACGATCAAATCCGCAGTTCTAATCGCTTCTGCAATGTTGTATTGGTTAGACATGATGGTATCTACATTGGCAGGCATAATGTCAGATAACTCACGCAAGCGAGGCAAGCTAATGTCCATAATGGTTACATTTGCTCCCAAACCAGCGGCCATTTTTGCCGATTGAGTTCCTACAATTCCTCCTCCAATAATCAATACATTAGCGGGCTTTACTCCAGGTACGCCTCCTAACAAAATGCCTCGTCCCCCAGTAGGTTTCTCCAAGTATTTTGCTCCTTCTTGTACGGCCATTCTCCCGGCTACTTCCGACATTGGTACCAAAAGAGGCAATGAACGGTCTACTTTTTCTACAGTTTCGTAAGCCAAACAAATAGATTTGTTATTGATCATGGCTTTGGTAAGCGCCTCAGAAGAAGCAAAGTGGAAATAAGTAAATACCAATTGATTAGGCTTAATCAAATTATATTCTGAAGCAATTGGCTCTTTTACTTTGATGATCATCTCGGCAATTTCGTATACTGCCTCAATGGTTGGTAAAATTTGAGCTCCCGCTCCTTGGTATGCTTCGTCGCTAAATCCACTGCCTACTCCAGCCTGGGTTTGCACATAAACCGTATGATTATGTTTCAACATTTCAGCAACACCGGCAGGTGTTAGGGCTACTCGACTTTCGTTGGGTTTTATCTCTTTTGGTACACCAATAATCATTGTATGCGTGGTTTAATAAAATGTCAAAAAACTAAGAACAAGGGCAAATTTAATAAAGAACCCACTTACTAAAACCGTTTTTGTACAAAAAAAATATAATAAAACCTTTAAATAGCCCTATTTGACTCTAAAGAAAATTGGGCAGTTTAAGCAATCAAAAAAAACTAATACAAGTTTTTTGATTTTTTTGCTTGATTTTGATTGGAAAACACGGGCTTTACAGGCGTTTTATACCAAATAAAATTTGGTTATTTTTTATCTATTATTATCGATCAAATTTCCTCCCCAAACGAAGGTTTTACTGAAGTATGCCCATAATTTCGTTCTAATTAGGGTAAGAACTCTTGTCTGTACAGTTCATTAGCACTCGTTGAGAAGTTTCATTCAATGACATTAAGAAGTTGAATCACCTCGGAAATTTTTTCAAGCAAGAAAAGTTACACACTTTTCGTTACCTCTCGGCACAAGTTACAATCCGTTGAACTTGCACTCATAGCCCTTCTCCCCTCACCGGATATGAACCTGGTATTTTTCTCCATTTTTTAATTGGGTTATCTGAGCGTCCTGCTCTACAATGACTGGGTTGGCTTGAACCATCAAGAAGCAGGCGTTGATTAACAATGCAATAAAAAGTAATAGCAATATTCGTTTCATGGTGTTAGTTATTAGTGTTTTCAAGTAATTTGTTTACTTAGTAAAACTACATAAATAACCTAATCCATTTGGCTCATCTCTGGCCGCTATGCTTCTTCAAAAAATAGTTCCGTAGCTTTGGCTACGCAAAGATTTTTTTCATCGTCTAGCAACTAGATATTACACCAAATTTGGATTACTTTATTTTTTCCGTTTTACTTACTTACTAGACACCGTTGAAACAAAAAGGGAGTAGTGCTCATAAAAAAAGGCCTGTAATGTAATTACAAGCCTCCTTATTCATTTCTTTAATAGACAAAACTGCTAGCGCTCTAACAAAATAGTAGCATCGCCTCGGCGAAACATCGTGCGGCTAAAGTTTTCGTATACATCAGCACTTAGGGTAATGATGGTACGGGGTTGCTTTGGATCGTTGGTATAGAGGAAAAAGGTTTCCTGGATAGGTTCGGCTTTGGTAGGCGTAAACAACAGGTTCAGAACGGCTCTTCCCCCTGGAGGAATCACTTTTTGGCTTACTTCACCTATAGTACACTTGCATTCGCTTATCATGTCACCAATTTTAAGTGGTGCATTTCCTACATTTCTAATTTCGAAGGGTTGACGTACCGTCACTCTGTTTTCGGTAATGCCAAAATGCTTGATTTTGCCCCGCATGTACAAGGTTGGAGCTCCTTTCTGAATGGAGCTTTTGCTCAAGTCTCGGTAGGTAGTTTTTTTACGATTTACTTTACCACTGATATACAAAATCTTGGTTTTGTTGGTAGCATTACTCAATATGGTAATACTTTTGGTAAATGGGCCAGGACGCCCCGATGTGTTATAGGTGGCTTTGATTTTCCCTTTTTGTCCGGGAGCAATTTCCTCCTTCGACCAATAAGGGGTCGTACAACCACAAGAAGCGGTGACTTTTGATATTTTGATAGGTTTGTTACCCACGTTGGTAAACTCAAATTCATAAGAGGCCATCACCCCTTCAGCCAAGCTACCAAAACTATGGTTTTCAGTCTCGAACTTCATTGTTCCCTGAGCTTGCAAGCCAGCAGTTGTAACCAGTAAAATACCCAAAAGCAAAGTAATAGTTGAAATTTTCATTGTGGTGTTTAAAGTTTGTGAAGCATAGTTCAATACACGAGGAAACATTCCCTAAAACCTCATCGCGTAGATTCGCTACAAATTTAAGTGTTATTTTGCAGAGTTGCTAGGTTAACCAACAACTTGTGTCAAAATCTAATGGTGTATTGACAAATTTAATGCTAAAAATAAAAAAACGGATTATTTGGTAAATCTATTTTCTCAAAAAATAAATTCTGGGAACAAGTCATTTTCTAGAAATTTTTTAAAATGAAATTGTAATAAAACTAGATAAACCAAATATAATATGGTCTGTATTGAGTGTTTTCCTTGGTTTGAAACCTCCTTTTTTTTAAGTAGTTTTGTAATACACCTCTCTGATTGTAAGATACGATCAAAAAATTTAACTATTCTAATAATCGCATTTCTATGATTACAAAAGATATATCGGTAGAACAAACACTCACTAAAGAAACTATACTAAAAGATTATCAATTGGCTTGTGAAAGTAGAGAAGCCAGCCTTATCGGACGTAAGGAGGTTTTTATGGGAAAAGCCAAGTTTGGCATTTTTGGCGATGGCAAAGAATTAGCCCAATTGGCCATGGCCCAGGCTTTTCGTCACGGCGACTTTCGCTCGGGTTATTATCGTGACCAAACATTTATGTTTGCCATTGGGGAACTCACCCTTCAACAATATTTTGCCCAATTGTATGCACATACTTCAGTAGAAGCCGAACCAGTTTCTGCCGGAAGAATGATGAATGGTCATTTTGGTACCCGCTTGTTGGACGAGCAAGGCCAATGGAAAAGCCAGACCAATGCTTACAATGCTTCTGCCGATATATCTCCTACTGCGGGTCAAATGCCTCGTATTTTGGGTTTAGCATATGCTTCTAAACTGTATCGTCAGAATGAAGCCTTACATAGCTTGACTGATTTTTCTAGTAAAGGAGACGAAATTTCGTTTGGAACCATTGGAAACGCATCTACCTCAGAGGGCTTGTTTTACGAAACCATCAATGCCGCAGGGGTACTTCAGGTACCTATGCTGATGTCGGTATGGGACGATGAATACGGTATTTCGGTACCCAAAGAATACCATACTACCAAAGGGAACATTTCTAAAGTACTATCGGGATTCAAACGTACCAAAAAAGAAGCTGGTTATGAGATCTTTACGGTAAAAGGTTGGGATTATGAGGCTTTGATAGATACTTACCAACAAGCTGCGGAAGTTTGCCGTACCGAGCATGTACCCGTATTGGTACACGTAATAGAAATGACCCAACCTCAGGGCCACTCTACCTCAGGTTCGCACGAACGTTACAAATCAAAAGATCGCTTGGCTTGGGAAGCTGATTTTGACTGCATCAAGAAGATGAAAGAGTGGATACTGTCGGAAGGACATGCCACGGCCGAAGAACTAGAGGTACTTGAAAAAACTGCCAAAAATAACGCCAAGGAAGCTCGGAAGGCAGCCTGGAAGGCCTTTGTGGACTCTATGAAGGGAGACCACAACGAAGCAGTGGAGTTATTGAACAACACCGCTCAGAACAGTGATACTCAGGTGGCTAAACTGACTGAAATTCATGATCAGTTGAAAGCGACAACCAACCCTTTGAAAAGGGATGCTATAGCAGCAGTAAAGAAAGCGCTGAGAATCATTCGTACTGAGCAAAACCCTATCAAATCTCAATTGGTAGCTTGGCTAGAAAACGTAATGAAGCAAGGTTGGGAAGATTATAGTTCACACTTATATAGTCAGTCATCGGATGCCCCCTTGAACGTCCCAGAAATCAAACCTGTATACAACGAGGATAACAAACCTGTGGATGGTCGTGAAGTGCTTCAGGCTTGTTTTGATGCCGCTCTTGAGCGCGACCCTCGGGTATTTGCATTTGGCGAAGACGTTGGAAAAATTGGTGATGTAAACCAAGCATTCGCTGGATTGCAAGCCAAACACGGAGAATTGAGAGTGACTGATACGGGTATTCGCGAAGCCACCATCATTGGGCAAGGTATTGGGGCAGCCATGCGAGGCTTGCGCCCCATTGCTGAGATTCAATATTTGGATTACATTTATTATGCAGTACAAATTTTAGCCGATGATTTATCTTGCTTGCAATATCGTACCAAAGGTGGCCAAAAATCACCGTTGATCATTCGTACTCGCGGGCACCGTCTCGAAGGCATTTGGCACACAGGTTCTCCTATAGGTACATTATTACACAGCTTGCGGGGAATTCATGTTTTGGTACCTCGTGATATGACTCGGGCCGCTGGTTTTTACAATACTTTGCTTCAATCTGACGACCCAGCCTTGGTAATTGAGTGCCTGAACGGTTACCGTCTCAAGGAGCAATTGCCTACCAACATAGGGGAATTCACAGTACCATTGGGTATACCCGAAACCATCAAAGAAGGAAACGACATGACCATTGTCACTTATGGTTCAATGTGTCGCATTGTAATGGATGCCGCTCAACAGTTGGAAGAAGTAGGCATCAGTTGTGAGGTAATTGATGTACAGTCGTTGTTACCGTTTGATTTGCAACACCGCATTGTAGAGTCAATCAAGAAAACCAATCGGGTGTTGTTTGCTGATGAAGATGTACCAGGTGGAGCGTCGGCTTTTATGATGCAAAAAGTGGTAGAAGAGCAAAACGCTTATCGTTGGTTAGATTCGGCTCCAGCCACCATTGCCGCCAAAGAACACCGCGCCGCTTATGGTAGCGACGGGGACTATTTCTCTAAGCCAAGTGTAGAAGAGGTGTTTGATAAGGTATATGAAATGATGCGGGAAGCTGACCCCACAAATTATCCAGCGATTTATTAAGATTTTAGAAAACATTATTAGAATAAACCGAAATCCCATTGGCCGATTGGCCAATGGGATTTTTATATCACAAATCATTAGTGAGCGGTACATTATTTGTCAAGTCTTCCCAAGAATTCTAATAAC
>CALDJV010001226.1 GCA_937899305.1 uncultured Cytophagaceae bacterium | reverse complement strand
CTGGGGCGATACGAACAAGCTACCGTGATGCACCGCCATATTGCCCCCCCCAAGACTTGGGAGTGGAAAAGATCGACCACTTTGGCTTTTTTAGAGAAAAATTGAAAGCATCACTGTGGCAAGATAACCTGCAATGGTTAGAGACGCAGCTGGAAGCAAAAAGTAAAAGTGCTTAGACCTGACAGAAAACGGTCAGGCCTGAATCTACTGGCTATGAAAGGATCAAAGTAAGATAAATAATAAAGGATAGGACTAAGTTGACAGTTATGAGAGAAAACATAGATTTGAACCAGTATTTAAACCCTGCCGAATTTATAGACAGTAACGATGAGGCAGTGAAAGCATATGCTTATCAGGTAACCAAAGGATTGAAATATGATACCGAGAAAGCGGTAGAGTTATTTTATGCCGTGCGCGATGATTTTAAGTTTGACTTAAACCATATAGATCTACACCCCAGTAAGCTCAAAGCCAGTGCTTTGGTAAAGCGGGGAATAGGTACCGATATCGAGAAAAGTACTTTGTTGGCGGCAACTGCCCGAGCAGTGGGTATTCCAAGCCGAGTGAGCTTCAGCAATTTGCGTAGCAACCTCACCTCCGAGCAATTGGGGTCTATTTTACACTCCGATTTGCTGGTGTTTCATAGCTACACCGAGCTTTGGATGGGCAACCATTGGGTAAAATTATCGCCTGCTTTCAATCAGGAAGCTTGTGATTACCTGGGTTTACCTCCGTTGGATTTTGGAATTCCAGAGCAAAAAGTATTTGAAAAACACCATAAGCACAGACGTCGCTACCTGAAGTATGTACACGAATATGGTAGTTTTGCTGATTTACCATATGATTTATATGTGAGTGAGTTGAGAAAATACTACCCACATTTGTTCAAGATGGTAGATGCCGCTAGTAAACCTTTTAAGATTGACCTCGAGTTTCTGGAAGGTTTGGTGTAATGCCAAGTCTGATTTTTCAGCATCGGATAATGCATTGACTAATCAGGTTGGCCCCATTGATAGTATTAAGTAACAGTTGCGCAATAATTGTCCGTTTTCACTTCAATTTTGCTCGCCATGCTTCCTTAAAAAATAGCCAAATAGCCCTGCTATTAGCCGATTTTGTAAGTCGCCTGACAAACAAATTTTTTCCGAAAACTGGACACTTATTTTGAACATGTTACTAAAATATTGGGGTGCCGAGAGGCTCCCAATTTTGTGTATAAATTGTAAATATTTTGGAAAACCGGCCTATGCTATAGGCTGGTTTTTTTGCTTTAGTTCTACCCCAAATATCAGTACATCATCCATTTGGGCATCTAGTCCATCGTTTCGCCATTGATGGAAAAATTGGGTAAGTTTTTGGCCTTGTTCGGGTAAGGAGAGGTGCTGGGTATCTTCCAATAACTGAGCAAAACGTTTGCTACCCAAGCGTTTTTTGTGCTCCCCTCCAAACTGATCCTGAAAGCCATCGGAGTATAAATATACCCGAGTGGGGGGTAAGACTTGAATGGTGTGTTGTTGAAAGGTAATAGGGACTGCATAATTTTCGTGACCAATCGAAAATAAACTTCCCTTACATTTGTGCAGTTCGCCTTCTTGCAAGTACAAGAGGGCGCTTTTGGCCCCCGCAAATTGTAATTGTTGTTGGTTGGGTTGATAAGTCACCATGGCCAGATCCATGCCATCTTGGTTGCCATTGTATTTTTGATTTAAAAAATGACTGACCTTCTGGTGCATCAAACTGAGCACCTCAGCAGGAGAAGTAACCTGTTGGTTGGCTACGGTTTCTTCCAAGAACATTTGACCAATCAAACTCATAAAAGCACCTGGTACACCATGGCCAGTACAGTCTGCTACTACCAAAACCTGCAAGTTTGCTTGTTCATATACCCAATAAAAATCACCTCCTACAATATCGCGTGGTTGGTAAAATATAAAGTGATTGGGAAACATACGTTCCACAACTTCAGAACGAGGCAATATAGCTCCTTGGATATGTTTGGCATAACGGATACTATCTTGGATGCTTTGATTGGCCTTGGTAAGCTCGATGTGTTTGTATTGAATGTCTTGATTGAGGGCCTCGAGCTCTTCTTTTTGCTGAATCAGCTCCGTGTTTTGCGCTTCAGTCAATTGCTTGGTTTTACGCAGTACGCTCCCTTTGTTGTAAGATATAAAGCCAATATAATGCGCGGCCAACAGCAAATAAACATACGAAGGAATGCTGACCCATATATTGTATTGATAATGAAAATGGAAGCCGAGCAACAAAATGCCTAGTAGCACCCCTACCGCAAATGTAATGATGCCTTGAAAAAACAAACGAGGGCCGTTGGAGGCAAAGTTACTGGCCGAATTGGCAATGATGTAAGGCAACGCAAATAGGGGCGAAAACTTTAAAAACGCACTGATGAGACCAATTAAGAACATGTCAAAGGCCAAGGTTTTGAACTCTATTTCCCGATCAAAGCCACTACGTTTGTAAATATAAAAGGCAACGTGTGGGTAAGCGAACATCAGCCCACAATAGACCCAAACCAGTGGAGTAAGGGAGTAAAATACATGGTAAAAAGACAATAAACTAGTGATGGCAAACGAGTATCCTACGATGCGCATGGGGTATATAAAAGAGCCCAAACGAGTCTTGGTGTTTTTTCTTGCAAGATGGTTTCCAGGATGCGCTTGCGATGATTTATATGTATTTAAAAATGCCATGAATTGAACGACAATTACTGATGTTAATTCGTTAATTGCCTAATATTTAAAGGTTCCTGATTTTTATTTTACGGGTTATTCAAGTAATGAAAGCATATGAGGCGTGATACATTTGATGAGTGATAGGAGTCAGGCCAATCGCTAAAAATCCCGTTACAAAATAAAATGATTGTTTTTATAATTAATTTACACAAAAATT
>CALDJV010001225.1 GCA_937899305.1 uncultured Cytophagaceae bacterium | reverse complement strand
TTACCGGTAATTGTTTTACTCAAATTCAACAAGAATTGGATGGCTTGATGGACAAAATCATCAAAACTGCCCACGAATTAGATACTCGAGTAATCCTAACTGGTATTTTGCCTACCATTCGTAAGTTTGATTTAGAACTTGAAAACCTCACCCCCATCGATCGATATTATGCGTTATTGCAAGCCATTGAACGTTTGCGAGGAAAAGTATATGAACTGAAAATTGAAGGATTAGATGAGCTCAACCTAAAACATGATTCTGCCCTCATCGAAGCCTGTAATACCAGTTTTCAGGTTCACCTACAGGTGTCCCCTGATGAATTTGTAGAAAAATACAACATTGCTCAAGCCATTTCGGCCCCAGTACTGGCCGTAAGTAGTAATTCTCCCATGTTATTTGGTAAACGCCTCTGGAATGAAACTCGGATTGCGCTTTTTCAGCAATCGGTAGACACCCGCATTACGAATGAACACCTGCGCTACACAAGCCCTAGAGTTACTTTTGGCAATGGTTGGGTACGCAATTCCATTTTGGACTTGTACAAAGAAGACATTGTGCGTTTCAAAGTATTGCTCACCACAAATATTGAAGAAGATGTACTCGAAGCAGTCGATAATAAAAAAACCCCTAGTCTTCGGGCACTTAGTATTCATAACTCCACCGTATACCGTTGGAATCGTCCTTGTTATGGCATTAGTCCTAATGGACAGCCTCATTTACGAATTGAAAACCGCATCCTTCCTTCGGGTCCTACTACAGTAGATGAAATCGCCAATGCTGCTTTTTGGGTAGGGCTCATCAATGGTTTTTCTGAAGCTTACCCTGACTTGACCAAGGTACTCGAATTTGACGATATCAAGACCAACTTTATCAAAACTGCTCGCAATGGTTTGGGAAGCAAACATCATTGGGTACACGGCAAAACAGTCAATGACATAGAGCTGATTCAGAAGGAATTGTTGCCTATTGCTCGCATTGGTTTACAAAAGGCCAAAGTAGATGAGCACGACATTGATAAATATCTGGAAATCATTGAAGAACGCACCGAAACCGGAATGAATGGTTCTCGTTGGATGCTCAAGTCTTATTCAAAGTTATTGAAAGAATCTACCAAGGAGGAAGCCACTACTGCAATCGTGGCAGGGATGGCTTTCAATCAAAAGACCAAAAAGCCGGTACACGAATGGAAACTCGCCAGCATACAAGACATTGCCGATTGGCATCCTACTTCACTTTTGGTAGAGGAATTTATGACTACTGACATATTTACCGTAAGTAAAGACGAAATTCCTGAGTTTAGCGCTGATATGATGGACTGGCGGCGTATCCGTTACTTGCCCATCGAGAACGAAGATGGCGAACTCATTGGGCTCATCACTTCAAGGCAACTATTGCGACATTTCTCCACAATGTACAAAAACGAAAAGATCGACTACAAAACCATCAAGGACTTAATGATCAAGGAGCCACTCACCATTGCCCCTGAAGCTACTATTATAGAGGCCATTGATGTTATGAATACTTCGCACATTGGCTGTTTGCCTGTGGTGAATAATAAAAAATTAGTAGGCATCATTACTGAGTCTAATTTCTTGAGTATTACTTCTAGTTTGCTAAAACGCCTGGCAGCCAAGAAGAAGAAAAATGCCCGTAGAGAGGAAAAAGAAATGAAGGAAACTCAGCAAAAATCCACTGAGAAGATCCCTGACAAGAAACAAGAATAAATACGCATACTTCCATTCGTTGGTCTTACCGAAGGGCAATGTTGTTAAGTGAAGGGCTATTTTGACAAAAATGAATCTCGAATACTGATCATCGAAGGAAATGATCTTTAGAATGACTGATTTGCTCAATGTTCGGGATTCGTTTCATTTGGTCCCCTTATCAGTAAGACCAATGAGGGGAAGTAGTCGGTGATCACGAAGACCTGATATATACTTACATCCCATTCGGTGGTCTTACCGAAGGGGGACCGCCGAAAACGGTACATGAATCAACATTCTTTCACTAACTTAATGACATTATACGAAAGGTAGACCAACGACAAAAATGATTTTTGAATATCGATCAGCAAACCGCAGGCGTAAGCCAAGCTCAACGCAGTTAATATCGATTGACGAAGGAAATGAGTTCTGGAATGTACCAGATGATTTATTATGTTTCAGACCTCGATTCCCATCACCAATATATCATCCCTTTGCTCGGTATTGACCATGTGTTTGAGCAATTTTTGTTCTAGTAGATCGCATTGTATACGCAAAGGTTGCTGATGTATTTCTTCTAGAAAAGCTACAAAGTTCTCTGTACCTATTCTTTTTCGTACTTCATTGTTTTGATCAATGAAACCATCACTCCCTAAATACAACTTGCTGCCTTTCTCCAGAAAAAGATATTGATTGGCAAAAGAAATATCCGCCCGCTGATTGCCACCTATCGCTTTGTTGGTTCCTTTCAGCTGTCGCAACTTATTTTCTCCCTTCACTATATAAAACAAGGGATGTTTGGCGCCAGCAAAGGTCACTTTTATTTGCTTTTCTTTTGGTCCTCTTCCTGGGCCTTTTCTTGGTTCTTCTCTTGGTCCTTTTCTTGGGTCTTCTTCTGGGCCTTTTTCAAGTCTGCACAAGCTAATGTCCATCCCGCTATGATCACTAGAGGTATGTTGTCGCAAAACCAACCCTATTTCTTCATGGAGCATTTCTAATACTTGGGCGGGATTATAAATTTGTTTAAACTTAATCAAGTTATTCAATAAGGTATTGCCAATCATACTCATAAAAGCTCCTGGCACCCCATGTCCAGTACAATCTACTACTGCCATCAATATCTTGTCATCGATTTGGTTTACCCAATAAAAATCTCCACTGACCACATCTTTGGGTCGATAAAGCACAAAAAAATCATCAAAAATGCAGTTCAAGCGATCTTCAAAAGGTAAAATGGCTCTTTGTATACTGCGGGCTGATCGAATACTTTGGTTGGTACGACGTTGATTATCTATCAACTTTTGGTTTTGCACCTCGATAAAGTCACGTTGTGCAACGATTTCATCTTTGGTCTGGCGAAGCGCTTGGTTCAGAGCACTTAATTCCTCGCCCTTGTGTTCCAAGGCTTGGCTTTTTTGATTGAGCGCAGTATTCAGTCTTTTTTGTTGCTGCTTGCCCCGAAAGGTAATTACTGCAAATACGCCCACAACACTCATGGCCAACAGTGCCAACCAATTCAGACGACGTTGAAATCGGCTGGTAATTTTTTCCTCCCTCAAGCGAGCTTTCAGTATAGTTTGGGCTTTGGCTTGGACGTATTTGAGCGAATCTTTTTCTTTATTGAATAAATACAAGTCTTCCAGACGAGTTAGTTTTTTAGTTCTCTCTGCATTGAAAAGACTATCGGCCATTTTTTTAAAGAGCAGGTGACTTTCCAATGCTTTTTGATATTGCCCCTTCGCTTGATACACTTTGGTGAGGTACTCCGCTCCATCTCTTGCAGTTACAAGGCTACCTGACGCTTTGGTCATTCCCATTCCTTTTTCCAGATGCATCTGGGCTTTGGCATAGTCGCCCAATATATAATAAGCAATGCCTAACTCTACCCACATTTTGGCAGACAATCCTTTTTGGCCAATTTGTTGTCTAAGCACCAACGCCTTTTCAAAATAAGTCTTGGCTATATTGGCTTGTCCTTTGTCCAAATACAACTGCCCCACTCCCAGATAACCAAAGGCCATTCCGCTTTTGTCCCCAATTCGCTCATTGATTTTAAGGGATTTTTGTTGCATTTGGAGCGCTAAACGATGATTTCCTTGTTTCCGGTAAATCCTCCCAATGCTATTATACAGGGTGGCCATTTCTCTCTGGTTACCAATTTGTTGGTTGATTTTGAGCGATTTTTGAAACATTTTCAATGCTTTGGTGTAATCTCCCTGCATATCATAAATCGCGGCAATGTTATGATAACTATTCACCATGCCGCTCTTATCTCCAATTTGTTCTTTGATTTTAAGCGCTTGTTGATGCATTTTCAAAGCCTGAGGATGATCACCTTGAAAGTCGTAAATAATGCCTAGATTATTATAGCATCCTGCCACTCCTTTTTTGTTCCCAATCTGCTGATTAATTTTGAGAGACTGTCGAAACATCTTCAATGTTTTGGTGTGGTCACCTTTCAGGTGGTAAACAATGGCCATATCATTGTAGCTCCAGGCTTTGCCCTCTTGGTCCCCAACTTTATCATACATTTTAAGAGCTTGTTGGTAAAATCGCAGCGCTTTGGCATAGTTACCCAAACGATAGTTTACATTTCCCATACCACTATACGCCAGCCCTAATCCCTTTTGATCATCTACTTTGTACGCCAGGTCTTTGGTGCGTTGAAACAATTGAAGTGCCACAGGATAATGACCTTTCATCATGGTAATCCAACCTTGATAATAATATGCTTCGGCCGCACCAGCTAAATAATTGTTTTTTTGAGAGATGGCAATTGCTTTAGAGGTATAATGTGCTACTTGGGTAGAATCAGAATAACTGTACTCTTTAGCCAGCAAATTGTATATGTCTGCCTTCTGACGCTCTTTTAGCTCCGTTTGGAGTACGTTTTTCAAAGAGTCAATGGTAGTTTTGTTTTGAGCAAGTGCTGTCGAGGCACTCACTATCAAAGGCAGAACAAGCAATAAAAATCGTAACATGTAAGTCTATAAGAAAGTCGAGTTGCTGAGTGTTAGCTGATATATTTTGACTCAAAATTACAACATTTATCGTACAAGCCCCATACTTGCCTACTCTATTCTAACAAATCACTCAGTTAACAACAAACAAGAAATCAGTTTTGCCCGCTTTGCTTTGACTATTGAGTACAATCCAATGTCATCTACTTTCGTACATCAATCCAATCTCATGAAGGGGTCGCTACAAAGTCTTTCCACCGTTCTTGCAAATAGCGAATCAATGGAGCTCCCAATCCTTCGTTTTGCAAGTATTCCACGGTTACTGGGGTTTGAATCATTTGAAAGTCGGGATCATTGATCACCCGTGTTGGAAAATCGTGATGCAAAATGGCAGCGGTTCCAATTGTAACAAAATCAATCCCAGCTTCTAGTACTTTTTGTACTGCTTCTCCGCCTCTTACTTTACCTGCTACCGTGAGTTTCACTGCTTTACGATCCAATTCTTCTACAAAAAAACGCATCAGTGATTGTTTGGCCGCTTCATTGTGCTTGAATACATCCCATAATGAAAGATCCAAAAAATCTATCAAGCTACTATCAATGAGTTGTTGGCTAATCACTTTAATCTCCAGTAAATCCATCCCAAAACGCTCAGGTGATAGCCTCACCCCTAGTAAAAATCCATCTCCACAATTTTGTCGAATACCTTCTACAATTTCAAACAACAGGCGGCTCCGGTTTTCTAGGTTTCCTCCATATTGGTCGGTGCGGTGGTTGATCTCTTTACTAATAAACTGGGTAATCATATAACCATGGGCTCCATGTACTTCTACCCCATCATAACCGGCTGCTTTGGCCCGTACTGCCGCAGCTATAAAATCATCTCTTAGCTTTTCGACTTCGGCCAAAGACAAACCCCGCACATTTTCAGCCTCATTGTCTGAAGGCCCCACTGGTTTTTCTCCAGTCAGCGTCTCATCACTACGCATGCCCCCATGGTGCAATTGAGTTACCACCAAACTGCCTTGTTCGTGTACTTTATTCACCAATCGGTGGTGCCCCGGCAGATGTGCATCGTCATGAATGCCCAATTGCCCTGACCAGCACTTGCCGTTGGCCTGCACACTCGTGGCACACGTCATTACCAAACCAAATTGGCCCTCAGCTCTTTTGGTTAGCCAATGTAACTCTACCTCTGAAAGGCTGCCATCCTCATGGCTTTGTTTGTTGGTCAGCGGTGCCAACATAAAACGATTTTTCATTGTTTTGCCACAAGCAAAAGCAATCGGGATATTTAAGTTGTGATTGTTCATGTGATATAAGCGGTTGTTTAAAAATTACAATCTAGGGTCTACCTCCTCACTTTCCAAAGCCAGTACCCCAAATACAGATTCGTGAATACGTCTCAATGGTTCTTTGCGTACAAAGCGTTCCAAACCCTCAATTCCCAAAGCAAATTCTCGTAAAGCTAAAGATCTTTTGCGGCCCAAGGCCCTGTTTTTCAAACGTGTGAGGTTTTCGGGTAAATCGTATTCTGGGCCATAGATAATACGTAGGTACTCGCTCCCTCGGCATTTGACTGCTGGTTGTAACAAACCATCTTTATTGCCATAGACAATAAAATCATACGGTTTTACCACCATTCCTTCTCCCCCTTTTGCGGTCAGTTCCAGCCACCAATCAATGGCTTCTTGTACACTGGCTTCGTTTTGGGTTTCTACAATTTTGTAAGGGGTCGCTCGAAACATCTGTGGATCTGCCTGGCATATTTCGTGAATATTGGTCATGTGCCACTCGTGGTTTTTATCTACATGCACTGCCCCTTCAGTAGCTAAAATATGAAAAGGAGCCAATTGATAGTCTGCAATATCACTTACCTCCCAACAATAATTGCGGTACGCTGTTCGATATTTGGCAATGGCCGACTGTTTGTAAGTAAACTTTTCTAATGAAGCACTTGCGGCTTCAATCCCTCGATCCAATGCTTGTCGCAATACTTGATTGACATCCACCAACGCATTTTCAGCAGCGGCTCCCACCGAGGCATACTGATTTTGTAATAAAGCCTGGGCCTTAGCCGACCAAGGCATCAGTTCGGTGTCTAAACATACCCAATCGGTTTGATGTTTTTCCCAAAATCCGGACTTTGTCAAGGCTTCATTTACTCGTTGCAAAAATTGCTGCTCCAGCGCTGGCTTGGTAAAAAAGTGACGCCCAGTACGGGTGTAAGCGACTCCAATGCCTCCATTCACTATTCCAAATCGGGTTTGAGCCACCATTTCATTTTGGCAAATCACCAATACTACTCGGGAGCCCATATGCTTCTCTTCACAAACAATCTTCTCGATGCCCCTGCTTTTGTAATAACTGATGGCTTGTTCGGGGTGCTCCAAAAACTCGGGTAATTCGCTGGTAGCACAAGGCGACATCGTAGGGGGTAAGGGATAAGAAAATAATTACTTTCCCATTTCAGAACTTTGGCACAGTCTTG
>CALDJV010001224.1 GCA_937899305.1 uncultured Cytophagaceae bacterium | reverse complement strand
CTACACTTCGTTCCTTTTATTGCCCGTAGCCCTGCTACGAGCGCAAAAAGCGCCTCGTTTAGCTTTGAGTAATTTCACTAAAACCTCGACACTTATTTTGAAAGTGTCACTTAATTATTGACCATTTAACCCATGAAAAAAATGAGCATGTATTTATTTAGGCTCACCGCTTTTTTGTCTCTTTGGATAACAAGCGCTTATGCCCAAAAAACAACTTTTAACCGTCAGTTAAAAACCTCAGCCGAGAGTCAAAGGTCCATATCTACGCCAAAAAGAAAACAAATTACTCCTCAGGAATTGGATGCTTTCATCAAAACAGCGATGAAGTCCTCTGCCATTCCGGGGCTTTCTATTGCCATCATCAATGACAAGCAAGTAGTTTATCATCGAGCATTTGGAGTAAGTCACTTGGGTACTAAGGCGGCAGTAGATCAGCAAACACTATTTGAGGCCGCCTCACTTTCTAAACCCATCTTTGCTTATTTTGTGATGCGTCTGGCCGAAAAAGGAATTGTGGATTTAGACAAGCCGCTCTATCAGCATTTGCCTCACCCTGCAATTGACAGTGCTTCTAAGGCTGAATACCAACGCATTACCCCTCGTATGGTTTTGGCCCATACCACAGGGTTTCCGAACTGGAGCTATGGTAAAAAAATCAAGCTGGCTCATGCTCCAGGCAAAGGTTTTACTTATTCAGGTGAGGCTTATCAATATTTGGCCGCGGCCATTGGCACACAATTGAAGGTAGGCTGGCAAGCACGATTGGATTCGGTTTTTCAGGAAGAAGTAGCCAAACCACTTGGGTTAAAAAACACTTTTTTTACCTGGAATAAATATACCGCTGAACATAAGGCTACCGGACATAGAAGAAACAAACCAACCAACGCGATAAGCCAGGGGAAGTCTTTTGGTGCCGGCTACAGCTTACATACTGAGGCCCAGGATTACGCCAAGTTTTTGTTGGAAATGATGGATAGCCAATACCTTAGTAAAGTCTCTATCCAGGCAATGCTGAAAGAACAGAACAGGTTTCCGAAAAATCATAAAATCAGGGAAACTGGTCAAACCGGATGGGGATTGGGGTTTGCCCGTAAACCAATGCCTTACGGTATGCGGTATTTACATACGGGCAACAACCACGACTTTCAGGCTTATTGTCATTTTTACAAAAACAAGTCGTATGGCCTGGTGATATTTACTAATTCTGATAAAATGGAGGCATTTTATGATTTACTTGGTAAATTTCTTGGTGATGAATTTTGACCATTAAACACAACAATGATTTGAAACATCTAGAAGATATCGTGATGGTAGTAGCACCTTTGAGTGCTGCTATCTTGATTATTTTTATACTTGCCAAATACAATTATCTGGCAAAAAAAGCAATGATCGAGAAAGGTGGTGACCCTACCAAACGCAATCCATACCGCTACCTTGATGTGGGCTGTATTGTCATTAGCATTGGGGTAGGTTTGGGGGTTTCTTCCCTTATTAGTACGCTCAAACTCCCTCCCAAAACCTTGAATTTGCTCACTTATGCTACTATGTTGGTTTTTGGGGGCATCGGTTTGATTTTGGCCCATATTATTCGCAATAAATTTGAAAACAAGTAAAGAAGACCATGAAGCCCAGTTGATCCATCAAATTGTTCAAGGAGACACTGCTTCGTTTCGAATTTTGGTAGACCGATACAAAGACATTGCCTACTCTTTGGCTTGTTCTATCATCAAAAATCCGGAAGCAGCTGAAGATGCACTGCAAGATGCTTTTGTGAAAGCTTTTCGAAGTTTACCAAAATTCCGTTTCAAGGCGTCGTTCTCTACTTGGTTTTACCGTATTGTAATCAACACTTGTTATTCGGCTCTAGAGAAACAAAAAAAACAGCCGACAACCCCATTGGATAACTTGACGTTATCGCATCAATCGTTGGATGCCAATACTTTTGACCTGCTTCGGGATGAAGAAAGAAAGGCCATTATCAATCAAATACTCAATCAGCTGAAGCCCAAAGAAGCCCTTGTTCTCAAATTACATTACTTGGGGGAGCTTCCAATTGCCGAGATTGCTAAGGTGACCAAAATGACTGTGGCCAACATAAAAGTGGTGCTGCACCGGGCCCGAAAAAATTTCCAATCAGCATTAGATCAATTATTAGGTAATGAAAAAAAACATTTACTATGAAAAAAGACCGTACTCAAGAACTCCTCAAGCAAAGCACACTTACCCCCTCCGATGATTTTACCAATCAACTGATGCAGCGGATTGAACAGGAAAAACCAATTCGTTTTTTGGTTTGGCACTTGGCAGCAATTGCGGGTGGACTCACTACGATGTTGGTTTTTGTGTTTGTAATAGGAAACCAACTCTCTATCCGTCTTCCAGGGATGGCAACTCGTTTGGATTTGCCTCCTCATACTCCTCAAATACTTTTAATTGTGTTTGTGATGTTGGCACTCAACCGCCTGATTATCCTTAAAAAAGAACTGGTCTAACAACTTTTTTAACACTTAACAACCTATTTATCAGCAACTTAAAAATGATCTTCAAAAAAAACATAAAAATTTATCAAAAAGGGGGGAGAGATTTGATAGCCAAAATGTACTATTAACAAAGACAAGAATATAGTTC
>CALDJV010001223.1 GCA_937899305.1 uncultured Cytophagaceae bacterium | reverse complement strand
AATTGAACAGTCTTACGAAGATACCATACAAGAAAACTACTCCCGCTATTTCGATTCGGAAGCCGAAGCCCAAGATTGGCTGGTAGGTTAAACTTGCATCCACAAAACGCACAAGAGCCTGGGTTTACGGATACGAATGCAGGGAAAGGTTTCTATCACCATCCCGTGTGAAAGCACGGGATTTTTTGTTGCCTACTCATACTTTGATCGCACCTTAATTTTTTTCTTTTTAAACGATTTTTCAATTTTTTGCCAAGTACGACGCTCTAAACTACCCGCTGGGAAAAACTTTGATTTGAAATCTTTAGTAATCACTCTCAACCCTTCAGAACCATTTCCAACCTGATCAAAAACTACTTCTACAATATCATTAAGATGAAAAACTTTGACATAAGGCCTCCAAATGTGGTTTCGAACTACCAAGTGATGTCGCCCCAGGTAAAAATAATTGAGATGGCGAGCAATCAGGACAATGAACGCGAAAGAAAATAATAAAATCACGGTCCCAGCCATATTCCAATCTACCAGTAGCAGCTTCATCCCAACCAACAGGAATATTACAGAAA
The DNA here is from genome assembly GCA_937899305.1 of uncultured Cytophagaceae bacterium. Taxonomy (GTDB): domain Bacteria; phylum Bacteroidota; class Bacteroidia; order Cytophagales; family Microscillaceae; genus Microscilla. The sequence continues at coordinate 1,967 of CALDJV010001223.1, read as the reverse complement.
CCATTAGCCCTATTCCATTAAAGGTGAACCAAAAATGTCCACTATATTTAGTCATAGGGTCGTTGGGCAAAGTAGATGGGCCTGACTGAATTTGATGATGATTTAAATCCTGAAAATCAATATCTTTCACTCTATGACCTTGCTGTTTTACCCGATTGAGCGCCAACTTGAGCAAAGGTGCATTGCGATAAAGTGCATCCAAAAAAAAGATTTTTTTACCATCATGCAAAAACAAGGTAGTGGCTTCCTGAGGTGTCCATAACCAGTCTTCCTTGCCATGTAATTTAATTGACCTGATGTCTGACCAACGTATTTCCTGACGCTTAAAAATTGTTCGAAAAATGATGCTTTGGTTGGTAATGGTAATGCGTTTGGTCGTCTTCAGCATTGAAAATATAAACAATGTAAGCAATATAGACAGGATGATGATCCAAAAAATCTTTTGATACACAGGCTCTCCCGGCTCAGTATCTAAATAAGTCGAAATGACCGCCAAAAGCATTCCAACATAAATAAATAATAAAAAGCCAAAAGCGAGATACCCATGTACCCAGGAAAATTTACTTCTAATTTTTGTTCTCATAAGTTTGATCAAATTTTTAGCACAGAAGCCTTATTACTTATTCTCTGGATCGTCGAAATAGCAGTTTAAATGTATTTGATTACCCCTATTCACGTGGATAAACGTATCATTTACCATCATTGGTTTAAAAGTCATTGATTATTCAGCGTTTTCTTTTTTGGGATTGTCAAGAAATAAGCGTATTGAGACAGCACATTGATATCGTATTTGATTGAAATCTCATCAAATAAAAACCCACAACAGCAACGCCATTGTGGGTAAGCAATAAACAATTATAAAATTAAATGATGATGTGGGTATATACTAACGACGACGGATAGAACCACCACTAGAGGTGCTTACATTGACTCGAGTAGGGTTGCCCGTATACCGAATACTGCCTCCTGAACTGGCTCGCCCCATAATGGTTTTCTTGACATTCATTCGAATGCTTGCTGCGGAGCTTACTCTTACGTCGGCACTTTCGCAAGTAAAATCCAGCGCCCTTACCCTACCACTAGAACTTCCCTTGGCTACCATGCTCAAGGCGTTTCCTCCTGATAACATGATACCGCCTGACGAAGATACACTAACTCTTAAGTTGTTGGCTTGTATTTTTCCTTTAAAATCTCCTGCTGATGAAGCACCAATCTCCATTTGGTTGCCTTTGAGGGTACCAGTAGCTAAAATAGAGCCTGCCGAACTTACCGAAATCTCTTCCATATCGTTGATGTTTCCTTTTACCTGGATGCGGGCCGCAGAACTGGCTATAATGGCAGTGAGCTTTCGATATGTAATACGTACCTTTACTTTTACTCTTCTGTAACGTCGCCCATCCTCTAGATGTACTCTGAGTTTGTTTCCTCTGATCTCGGTCAATACTTCTCGTGGACTTATATTGCCTTCGGCCGTGATTTCAGCAGTAGTCTGATTACCAGGAATCAATACTGCTTCTATGCCTTCTGCCACATGAATGCGAGAAAAGCTTCCTAAATTTCGGTTTGCTGTAGATTGGCTTTGGGCGCTTAGGCTAAAAAACAACAAACCCATACTCAATAACAACACATTATGATAAGTAAATTTTTTCATTGACTTTTGGTTTTTCTTGGTAGATGGTCTAACTCATTTGTTGTAAAGAGAGAATGAAAACTAAAAGGTTGCAAAATGAAGCCTTAAATTCAACCAAGTACCACGTTTGAGCACCATTGCATCAAAAAAAAAAAATCAGTTTTTTGAAAAAAATGTCCATCCAATTCAGTGAATTCAGTATGATATATAAAGTTGTCGCAATTTTTAGCGACATTTATTATTTTAGAAAAAAACAATCATAAACATTATGCAACGTATTCAAGACCATTAGTGAGCGGCAAGCATTTTGATTAAGAGGCATATTGCCCAAAAAATC
>CALDJV010001222.1 GCA_937899305.1 uncultured Cytophagaceae bacterium | reverse complement strand
AGGTACATTTTATTTTTAAAATACGTTGGTTTACCTCGAAAAAATAGTTACTTAGTAACGCTTTCAAAACAAGTGTCGAGATTTCAGTGAAATTACTCAAAGCTAAACGAGGCGCTTTTTGCGCTCGTAGCAGGGCTACGGGCAATAAAAGCAACAAAGTGTAGCGAAGAGGGATAAAACTAAATCGGACAGTTGTTACGAACGCGTTACTTAATCCAGTTCAAACTCCTCTTGCCAATGGTCTTTTTGGGTCCAGTTGGGTTGGTCGCTTTTGTCAAATATATGGTTGCCGATGACCAAGTAGTCCATTTCGGTACGCATAAAACAACGATAAGCGTCTTCAGGAGTTGCCACGATTGGTTCTCCCCGCACATTGAAACTGGTATTGACCAGTACCCCATATCCAGTTTGGGCCTTGAAAGCTTCCAACAAATGCCAATATTTTGGATTCGTAGATTGATGCACCGTTTGAATACGGGCTGAATAATCTACGTGGGTAACTGCCGGAATATCAGATTTTAAGTAATATAATTTCTCTTTCAAAGACAAGGCCTGATAGTTATCAGGTAGTTGCTTTTGGCTTTCGTCTTTTACCTTGTGTACCATCAACATATAGGGAGAAGGCTCGCTGGTTTCAAAATATTGATCACAATCAGAAGCCAATACTGAAGGGCCAAAAGGTCGGAAAGATTCCCGGTACTTGATATTGAGGTTGAGTTTTTTCTGCATTTCGGCATTGCGTGCATCCCCCAAAATGCTGCGATTGCCCAAAGCCCGAGGCCCAAACTCCATCCTGCCTTGCATCCACCCCACAATTTTGCCTTCCGCAAGCAAGGCGGCTACCTTTGTATACAGCGCATCGTCTTGCCCTATCTTTTGAAACACTGCTTGGTATTTCTTGGCCATCAGTTCGGTTTCCAAGTCTGAAAAAGTTACCCCCAGATAAGCTCCCTGCATTTTATCGGCTTTATCGGCTTCTATTTTTCGCTCTTGCTCAAAGTAAATATGATAAGCAGCCAATGCGGCTCCTAAAGCTCCTCCGGCATCTCCCGCCGCTGGTTGAACAAAAATACGCTCAAAAATACCTGCCTTTTGTAGTTTTCCGTTGGCCACACAATTAAGCGCTACTCCACCCGCCATGCATAGGTTTTCAGCTCCGGTTACTTCTTGTAGATGTCGGGCCATTTGCAAGACAATTTCTTCGGTTACTTGTTGAATGGCCAAGGCCAAATCGCAATGCGTCTGGGTAAGGGCATCGGCCGGACTTCTTCGGGTGAGGCCAAACAAGGCTTCCCATTTTTTTTCTTTGATCATTTTGAGCCCCGTAGCATAGGTAAAGTATGCCTGGTTCAACCACAAGGAACCATCTTCTTTCAAATCCATCAGGTTTTCTTTGATCAAGCGCACGTAATTGGCCACCTCTTCGGATTCTGGATTGCCATAGGGACTCAAGCCCATGAGTTTATACTCTCCTGAATTTACCTTAAAACCTAAAAAATAGGTGAAAGCGGAGTAAAGTAACCCTACTGAATGGGGAAAATGCAACTCTTTGAGTACTTTTAGTTGATTGCCTTGACCGTAACTCAAAGATGCCGTAGCCCACTCTCCTACTCCATCTATGGTAAGAACTGCCGATTTTTCGTAAGAAGAAGCAAAAAAAGCACTCGCGGCATGCGACAAATGATGAGATGGAAAGAGTAATGTCAAACGACTTTTATCGTAGCGCTCTACTTCGGCCAAATGATCATGCAAAAGCTTCTTCAAAAACAGTTTTTCTTTGATCCAAACTGGCATGGCTTTGATAAAGGACTTTACTCCCCGAGGAGCAAAAGCATAATAAGTCTCCAGCAACCGTTCAAATTTAAGCCAGGGTTTATCATAAAAAGCAATGGCGTCCAGTTGGTCGATGCTCAATCCTGAATATTCAAGGCAAAAGCGAACCGCATTGGTGGGAAAAGACGCATCATGCTTTTTTCTGGTAAAACGCTCTTCCTGAGCCGCAGCAATAATGTTTCCGTTTTGAATGATGGCCGCCGCCGAATCATGATAATAAGCTGAAATTCCTAAAATATTCATTGAATACGCTTTATATTAGTTGGTAAGTTTTCATCTATACACTTGTCATCCCTGATGAGGGTTGCTTTCAAATATATTCATCTCCCACAAATGTATAAAATCATAGAAGGCATTTTTATTAGATAGTCGGTGGTATGGCTATTGAATGCTACTTGAATGCAATCATTCTAAATGATGATGAGGGCCTACTCCAAAAACCTTATAATGCGCCAATACCAGCCCCAGTTTGAACACATTTGGATTAGGACAACTTGCCAAAACGTGAATTTGAGGCTTTCATTTGCCAGTGTCCGCATCGATTGTATAACAAATGTACACCACATTTTACAGTATAATCATTCACCCTTTCATTAATATTCAAAACTGACAATTAAACTTTCCAAAAAACCAAACAAATATCCAAAAAAAACGTTGCAGGCCAATTTTCATTCTAATCTTATTGCACAACTCAAAAATATGCTGTAGTTTAGCCTTTCATTGATTCAGTAATAAAATCCAACTATTTGATAAATGAGTACAAATAAAGAAGCCTGGGGCTCTCGAGTAGGGCTCGTATTGGCGATGGCGGGGAATGCCGTAGGGTTAGGAAACTTTCTTCGTTTTCCGGTGCAAGCAGTGCAAAATGGCGGTGGTGCATTTATTATACCTTACTTGGTGTGTTTTGTTTTGATGGGAATCCCTCTTCTATGGGTAGAATGGTCTGTGGGTAGATTTGGTGGGCGCCAAGGCAACCACTCCACTCCATTTATCTTGGATAACATGGGCCGACGCAAGTTTTGGAAATACTTCGGAGTATTCGGGATATTCACCAATATTGCGGTAGCAGCTTATTATACTTACATTGAATCTTGGACATTGACCTACGTGTGGAAGTCCATCACCCGAGCATTTGCGGATGCAGATCAGAATGGGGTAGCCACTGCTTTCAACGAATACACTGACTCTTTTATGGGTATTCCAGTTCCAGCCCTCATTATTTATGTCATTACACTTTCTTTAAATATATACATTCTATCACGAGGCCTCAGTGGTGGGGTAGAAAAGGTAGCCAAGTTTGGAATGCCAATGCTCATCATTTTTGGTGCCTTTTTGGCTATTCGTGGACTCACCTTGGGTAGCTCAGGCGCTCCTGCCGGCTGTACTGATTGTGACTCTACCTTGGCTTTGGACTTTTTGTGGACACCTACTGCCACCGGTATTTGGGATTTTAAAGTATGGATGGCAGCAGCGGGTCAAATCTTCTTTACCCTCTCGGTAGGAATGGGAACCATTCAGTGTTATGCTTCTTATGTACGCTCTAAGGATGACATTGCCTTGAACGCGATGTCGGCCGGATGGATGAATGGTTTTGTGGAGATTGTGTTGGGTGCTTCGGTAGTTATTCCAATTGCAGTAGGTTATTTAGGCCTTGAATGGGCGCAACAAAATGCTGGTTTCTCAATGGCGTTCAAAACAATGCCTTATTTATTTGAGCAATGGGGTGCTGTACTCAGTGTCTTATCTGGAGTGATGTGGTTTGGTTTATTATTCTTTGCCGGAATCACTTCTTCGCTCGCGATGGGTACTCCCTGGATGGGCTTTATGCAAGACGAATTTAACTTTTCGCGTAACAAAGCTGCCCTAAGTTTTGGTTTAGTAACGCTATTGGTGGGCCTCCCCTCAGTGATGTTCTTTAGTCAAGGGGTATTCGATGAATACGATTATTGGGCTGGAACCACTGCCCTGGTGGTATTTGCCCTGGCCGAAGTGATCTTGTTTGCTTGGGTATTTGGAATGACCAAAGGCTGGGCCGAAATCAATGAGGGTTCTGATATCAAAATTCCTTATATTTTTAAATATATTATCAAATGGGTAACTCCTTTCTTGCTATTGGTAGTATTTATGGGGGCACTTGTGACTCCCAAAGATAACAATTGGGCCAAGGCATTTGGTGGAAACTGGGAATTAGATAACGGCAGTATTATTGGAAAAATCACCAATAAAGAGGTCAAAGCCAACCGTTCTTTCTTTGCTGATAAATTTGAAAATCCCACTGAAGGTGAGAGCACGGTAAGTGAGGTAAAAGGCAGTAAAATTTCACTCAGCCAAACGAAAAAATACTACCGGGACAAAAACGGAAAGGCAAAACCTTACACCGATCAGAAGACTGCGGAAACTTTTGACTCCCTTACTGTGGTTAGTTCTATAGACATCGCTCAATATGGAGGTAAAAGCGCTAAAATTACGGTGAAAAAAGGAGACAAAGTAAAACTGAAGGACACGTTGGCTACGGGTAGTTTTACCAATAAAATTTTCTACATCACCATTGGCCGTTTGATTTTGGTATTGGTCTTTGTATTTATTGGGTACCTTGTATACCGAGCCACGGTAGTAAGAGCTAAAAATCCAGATAGAGGACTATAAATTATTTTAAAACATTAGCATTACACGATGTATTGTTTTTTAGGAGGGCAGTATTCCTCCTGAAAAATAATACAACACAAAGCGAAATTCTTATTTACACAATAACTGATTGAGGTATATTACTAAACTTAAAAACTAGATTATATGAGCACTCCTGCACTGATTATGATGATCGCGGTACAGGCCACCGTGACCCTTACTATGGCCTACTTTTTTCGCAAGGTTTTGAGAACTCCTCCTAAATCAAATCTGGAAGAGGAAGTATCATAAATCATACTGCCAAACATTGTACTAAGGTAAACAACACCTGTGCTGTTTTACCTTTTAGTTACCTCGGTTTGTACTTTTACAACCGAACATGCCCTGTAGTATGAGTATAAATAAAAGATGTGCGCGACATTCACGATTTTGTCGCGCATTTTTTTTATATTAGCCTGAGAGGCATCACTCTCATTATAAAAGGCACCATCATCAATTAAAATGAAGCGGATAAAATTTTGGATTCGTAATTACTTCGGTTTTTCTAAAAAAGAAACCAACGGATTTATCATTATTATGGCACTAATGATTATTTCCGTCACCAGCGTATTGGTTTATCCTTGGGTAGCGAGTAAGTTTTTTGCCCACAAACAAATGGAAAATCTGGACCAACACACCCTTGATAGTCTGGAGGCTTTGATAGAAAAACAAACCGCTGAACTTGCGGCTGAAAAAGAGGTGCTCAAAAAAGAATACGAAGCTAAAAAACCTACTACGAATTACCGCCCTAAAAAGAAGTTTGTCAAAGAGCCTGCTTTTCAAGCTAAAGAAATGTTTGCTTTTGATCCTAATGTAGCCACGGTAGAGGAATGGAAAAAGCTGGGATTTTCGTCTCGTTTGGCCAAACGTATTCACAACTATACTACTCGAGGAGGAAGATTTCACCAAAAAAGTGACATCAAGAAAATTTATGGCTTTCCCGATGAGGCTTACGATCACCTAGTTAGTTATATTCAATTATCTGACAAGAGAGAACGTAGATACACCTCGGCCAATCCTTACGCAAACGGTAAAAAATTTGAAAAACGGGTCATTACTCCCTTTGACCTGAACAAAGCTGATACTGCTCAACTCAAGCAAATTAGTGGTATTGGCGAAAAACTTTCATCACGTATTGTCAAATATCGGGAAAACCTAGGTGGATTTGCCAATACGAATCAACTGAAAGATGTGTACGGCTTGAGACCAGAAGTCATTGAGAAATTACTCAAGTATGCTTCTATCAAACCTGATGGCATCAAAAAAATCAATGTAAATACTGCTACTTACGATCAACTCAAGGCCCACCCTTACATTCGTTACAAAATCGCCCAAGTCATTGTCAATTATCGGACGCATCACGGAAAGTATACTTCAATGGCCGATTTAGGCAAGATTAAAATACTTGATCAAGAAACACTGAAGAAACTAGAGCCCTACGTGAGTTTTTAATCACATCACTATTGTTTAAAAACCTAAATGATCACTTTGCAAATCCTGAAATGCCATGACAATAGATGACCAAAACCCATCTCCAAACCAAGAGGAGGAGTCGTCAACGAATACGAACAATAATGATGTATCAGTAAATGACAAGTCCACATTAGAAATCAAAAAACTCAAACTGGAAGTTGCTGCCCTAGAACAAAGTACTGAGCTTGATCAAAAGAAATTTCGGCTAGAAAACAGAAAGTTTTGGTTTGGCTTACTGCCTATTTTCATCACTTTAATTACCATTTCAGTACAGGTGTTTTTCTTATTACAGGAGAAAAAAAGAAAAGATAGGGCTGAAGCAATGAAATGGTTAGACAACATGGCGCAAAGTTATGACGGTATTACTGATATAGACGATAAGTTGAGTCTTGCCAAAGCTTTATGTAAATATGACTCTATCCCTGTATCTGAGAAAAGGAGAGCGTATTTCTGTGATGAAGTAAAGAGACTTTCGGCAAAGGTAGATTCAACAAAGATGCTTGCCGCAGAGGCCGATAGTATATCTATTATCAATCGCTCGAAAGTATCTGAAAAATATATAAGAGAAATTAATGACAAAGAATTAACAATTTTGATAAATGAAGAACTCCTCAAGTCTGATAGTGTAAAAAGTAATCCTGAAATTTACAATAAGCTACAGCAGGAAATTAACAACCTCACTACGCAGACCGACTCTTTGATACAAGCAAATAAAATACTTGCCATCACAAAAGCAGAATTAGACACGATTGATACCCAGCAAAGTCAAATCGCTTTGCGCCCCACGCCAACGCAAAAGAGTAATATTAAATTAATCGTAGACAAGTACAGTTGGTTAAAGAATGGCTCAAAGAAAAAATATTTTAGAATGTTTGACGGGGACAAAATTGTGCTCAAAGATTTGTTACGTAAATCACAAACAGTTTTCTTTGATTTGCAGATAAGGTCAAAACAAAAGTTTGAGTCTAAGGAGTTTAAATTACGTGTAGGAGAAAAGAAGGAAATAAAACTTGGAAACTTCTTGTATGAAATTACCTTTTTGAGAATAGGTCACGCTGGCAATAACCCTTTTACGAAAGCAGCTTATTTCATTTATCGCAAATATCAAATAATATAAAAACGTCCATACTACTAGACATTTTCAGCAGTGAAAACATTATCGCAATAAGGACATTACAAGCTTTAGTCAAGATGTCTAGTAGTATGAAAAACTTCGTAGCATTACTTCAAAAGCAACCGTCTTCGCTCCCACTTTCCGTTGATTTGAACCTCTAGCAAATACCAGCCACTCGGTAATGAAGGCAACCAAACTTGTAATATAAAAGGATTGGAGGTATAAATGATTCGGCGCATTTGAAAGCTTTTTCCCAAGATGTTTTTCAAACGAATGGCCGTGATTTGGGAAGTTGCCAAGCTTCTGATTTGTAGCAAGCCATTGCTTACCGGATTGGGATACACCGCAAACTGATTTTGCTGGTCCAATTCATCAGCTCGCTGTTGAATTTTAGTCTCAAGTCGAGTCAACTTACTTCTCAAAATATCGGCATTGACGGTACTGGCATTGGGGTCTGCTTGGCAAATAGACTGCAAACTATCTACTTTGGCTTGAGCAGACGCAATTGCAGGAGCAAAGGTGTTGATTGGGTACAACAGCTGGCAGGTCTCTAAATCGGTAGCACAATTTGCCAGGGCTTGGTTCACTTCGTTTTCCAATTGAGTGACTTCGTTGCTTAACTCACTGGTATTGTCAAGCCAAAACTGGATGGCTTGATTGATTTGTGTTTCCAGTTGGGCCAGTAAATTTAACAAGGTGGCCCCACCACAGGGTTGCACACAGTTCGCAGCATCGTTTTGACAGGTTTGCTCAATTGTATTGATCTGGTTCCGCAAAGCAGTAATCTGATTTAAAAAAGAGGTACCCGAACAAAATAATGTGCAACTCCCTTTATCACCATTCTCGCAGTTGGTCAGGACCGTCTCAATGTTCGCCTCTAATTGATATACTGTGGTATATACTTGCCCGGTAATTCGCAAGGGAGCACAATGATCGGTTTTGCCTCCGCACACTTGTACATTGGCGGCTATTTTCTCTCGCATGGCCGCGATTTTTTCGTACACTCTAGCCCCTGGACACAATGTGGTGCAACCATCCTGATGTCCAGCAATCACGGGGAGATTACTAATGATAGGCGTACCTAGCGGGTGAGGTGCAGTACCAAAAGGGTCCATTCCATCTTTCTTGACTTTCCAGGTCAGGATATTGATCAAGGTCTCGAGCATGGGTACGGTTGGCTCAAAATCTACAAAATTCCCCAACAAACATACCCCCATCGTACCATCCTGGCGCCCAGTACAGAAGTGTCCTCCCCGGATGTTGTCGCCCTCGGTTTCTTTGCCTTGGGGATCGCGCCCTTCGTACAAAGTACCATCGGGGGCAATGAGGTAATTGTAGGCGATGTCGTTCCAACCTAGAGTAGCTCGGTGATACAGATAAATTCCCCGCAAAATGGCTACTTGATCCGTCGCGGTATTAGAAGATACCGAATGGTGGATGATCAAATGTTTGACATCGGTCACTACTGGATCGGGAATGGGTTCGGGAGTCAAACCCGCCCGCCAAATAGACTGGGGAACCGAAGTGGGCTTGCCACAGTTTTGATGGGTGCGGAAACGGGCTTTGTAAGCCTGTACTCGTTGCCGAATGGCGCGGGTATTGCCCAAATGATACAAATGTATTTGGATTTTGCCTTTCAACTGCCCTGATGCCAATTGTAAACGATGGATGGCATTTTCAAAAACCAGTAATTCACTAAATTGCTGGTTTTCAGACTTATAATGATGATTCTCCTGCAATTTAAAGCTTTCCTTTCCCCCTTCTACTTCGGCCCCTTCCAGTGCTTGCTCTTTGGAATATTGCACACTGACGCTTTGAAAAGTTTGTTTAAATTTCAGCGCATAGGCAGTTTGAGGCTGTACTTCCAATTCATAAATGCTGACGTGGGGAGTGGATCGGACAAGCTTTTGGGCTTGCACCCCACAAGCCCATAATATGAATAAAATTGTGGTCGTGGTTTTCATGCGTTTGAAGGTGATTTTTTTTAGAACGTGAAGGTAACAGGAAATATATAAGTATCCACCTAATTTTCTTGTTTGACAGCCTTACGCCCAAAAAGGAACAAAAACGTACCACTTACCTTTACTTATTTTTATTAGACATGTAGATCCCTTCCCGCATCAGAAAAGTTTACTTGTTTCCCAACTGGTCCGGTATTGACTACCTTGTCTCCTTCAAAGTGAAAAGTTTGATTGATAGGTTCATCTCGTTCTGCGGCTTCTGTGATTACGTTAAATAGGTTACCAATACCTTCTTCGTCTTTACTCGAGAAATGATGCCTATTGCCTGAATTTAATTCTACTGTCAAACCGTATAACTTGGGGATTTGTCTTTCTAAATATCCAATATAAACAATTCTACCAAAAAACAGGGTCGCTCCAATCGTTACATAGATATAGATTTTCTCTCCGTGCTCTACATAATTATCAGTTAATGTAACTTGCAAAAACAACAACACAAACAACAACAACATCAAAGTAAACAGAAGTATAGAAATGATGTATAAAAACCAAGAAATCCTTTTCTTGTAAATTAAGCTATATTGCTTGAACTGACTAATGTTACTTAATAATAGCGTATGGTTAAAGAATGACATCGTATTCCGTCTAAACATCAATGATCCACGAAAGACTTGTCTCTGAGACTCATCATTTCCCGCTGTATTATTAAAACTTGAAAACATACTCATAATTTCAGGGTTTAGTTAAAATTCTACCTGCAATTACCCCATTTTTCCCCTCAAATAATCCCTTAAAAAACAGGAGTAAAAAATCTAATTTTCTCCTCAAAACTGAGGATAGATTTCCACTGTTGGGTTTGTATCTTTGACCAAACGATCAACACGACCCGACAAACTATGAGTCATCAACCCAATTTCAAACATCCGGCAAGTCATGAGGCGGTGAACAACCATCAAGGGCTAGAAGTCAACAATTCTGAAGCTAAAAGGGATATCAACGTAACGGGAGGCCCAGTAAATAGAGATACCACCAACTACAATATCGTCAACAAAACAATCAATGCTTTGCCTTACGTACTGGTTTTGGTGGGGCTGACATACGCTTTTTTAGGGTACCTCAACCAACAAAAGTTTTTTCCTCCACTCCAAAACACGCAAACAATAAAAGCCGCAGTGGGAGATTCTATCAGCAATGCGCGCGTCACCTCCCCTACTCCTACCTCAGTTGCCCATCATTATCACGTATTGCAATCGATGAATAAACGGCAAGAAAAACCATCTATACCAGACCTTGACGAAGAAGCAAATACTGACCATAAAACTTATACCAGCTTGAGAAAAGCACTGGCTGAACCTGCTCAGGTGTTTCGTCTGAGGCTCTATCGAAAAAACTTACTCACCCTGCCCGAAAGCATTGGCACCCTCTATAACCTTCAGAAGCTCTACCTCACCAGCAACGAGCTCAAAGACCTACCACAGAGTTTTACTCGCCTTGAAAAGCTTACTCATTTGTATGCTCGTCAAAATAGGTTCAAGAAATTCCCCGAAATTTTACTGGCCATGCCTAAACTCACCTACTTGTACCTATCGAAGAACAACCTCCGAAAAATACCGGATGAAATTACCCAAATGCAAGGTTTACAAATTTTGCACTTATCCGAAAATCGGTTGAAGTCACTCCCCAAGAGCATCGCTCAACTCAAAAACTTACGAATCTTGTACCTGAAAGGCAACCCCATTAATGATCAGGAAAAGGAAAAAATCAGACGTTGGTTACCTGGTCGCACCATTTTCTTTTAATTTTTATTGTCTAAAACACCCCAGAATACCTATGACTCCTGTTTTACTGCTGAGGTACTCTTGGATAAAGATGTATAACCAGTTAAGGAGTTGGTTTGAAAATACGGCAAAACACCAGGCAGATGTATCACCAACAGGCTTTAAAGCAAAACCAACCATTTGGGAGCTTTGATAATTTTGACCCATCTCCATTTTCTCTGTTCCAGGCCTATTTCTAGGAAATGAGACAAATATAAAGTCATAAAAAAACCTACTCCTTGGTGAGTAGGTCTCGTGTTTTTCATTGGCTACCTTACCGATAGTAGAATCCAATTAGCGTCATGTCCTCCACCCACACCTTCCCGACAAGGAGGAAACGTATCTCCTCGCTGGATATTGATGGTGTAGCTGGGGTGAATGGAACAACAGTAGATACCACTTGTAGTACATTTGTTTCCAGTAGAATTCATATGATTTACTTTTAATAATGATAAAAAATTAGATTGTAAAAGTAGGGGGTATATACCAGAAAAAATTCATCAAGATTATGGATTCAAGGTTCCTCATTTATAATGACTTAGCAATCTGTTTTCATCAAGTCTGCTCAAGCATTTTTTCAGCTTTCAAAAAACCAATATGTATCAACAAAATACGTTTTTACCCCCATTTCTCACGAATATACATTTGCCTGTTACGAATATAAATTAGCTATTTTAGATGTGTTTTATAAGCATTACTTTTAACTTTGGAAGGCCAAAAAGTTGTATCTATTCACAAACAACGCTGGCCAATATTTAAATCACTGTTCATTACCCATATAGATCAAACAATGACGTCAAGTTTTCTCCAAAAAATATCACGCTAGTATTTGTAAAGTTTGAAAATAAGCCCTAGCTTTTAACTTATTTTATCTTCATCATCAAGCACTTATTTTCTTTTACATCACTCCAATCGGTGTTAAACCAGAACATAAACCTAAATATCAAATGATAATTACCTACTACTCAGAAAACGCTGCCCCATTTGCAGCCCAAGAGGTTGAACTACACCATGCTCAAGTTGAAAATAGAGACTTAAATGCCTGGCATGCCCTGATGGGAAATGCTTGCCAGCACGCTTCAAAACTCGATTATCGGACATTGATAAAGCCTACTTTGCGCCTCTTATTTGAGGCGGCCCGAGAGGATGAAGCCTTGAGTGCGTTGAATGAGGAAGATTACCAAATGGTTTTTCCCAAGGTGATGACTACCCTGGCCCTGTTTTTCGAAGACGATCCCGAATTTTTAGCCATTGCTGCCCACGTACAGCGAGACGCTCGTTTTGACTTGCACGACTACGCTCAGGCGGTGGAGCTCAGCACAAAAGCAGTAGCACGTGATAATACTTTAGGCATGGTGGTATTGGCTTACCAGTATTTTTATGGACAAGGCATTGCTCAAGACAAAGACAAAGCCTATGATTTGGTAGACCGTGCCACGTTGACCGACCCCATTCAAGGGAATGCCGTCAAAGCCTCGCTTTTTTTTCGAGAACAAAACTATCCATTGGTCCAGAATATTATCCAATCTCTTCAGGATTATGAGCAGAGTAAATATGCTGCTTTGATAGATACCCTCAAGGCCGAACTCGCCCTGACTCAACAAGACGGAGCACTGGCTGTACAACACCTTCAGCAAGCCATACAATACAATCAATCGGCTTATGCTGATTATATGCTGGGCAGGCTGTTGCTCTACGGAGGTCCCAACGTTGCTCCCGATCCAGCTCAGGGAGTGATGCACCTGGAAAATGGAGCCCAAAAAGGGGCTTCTTATGCAGCACTCATGTTGGGTTACTATTATTGCTACAATGCTCCAGAACCCGATTTGGCCAAAGGATTTGAATATTTGAACCACGCCGCGACTTACAACGATGCCTACGCCAAGCTAGAGTTGGCCAAAATACTGTTGTACCAGGAGGCCTTCGATACTACCCAAAAACAACGAGGCTTGCATCTTCTGGAAAGCATTACCGAACAAAACTACGAGAGTTATGTACATTTGGCTTATTTGTATTTCAATGGCCAAATGGTCCCCAAAAACTTGGACAAAGGACACCAATATTTGGAAGAGGCGGTACAAAAAGGACATGGCCCGGCCGCAGTTTCTTTGGCCAAAGAATATCAAAAAGGGCTTTTCAATGAAGCCAATGATTTTGAACCTCAATACGAACAGGCGCTTCATTGGTATGAGGTAGGAAGTGAACTAAAAGAAGCCGAGGCCATCGAGATGGCTGGTCATTATTATCGTATGGGGTTGGGCACCACGGCCAATCCGGAAAAAGCATTGCACTACATCCAGCAAGGAATGGAATTGTTTGATTCCAGTTTCTCTAAAACCGAACTGGCTTTGTGTTATGAAGCTGGATTTGGGGTGGATCAAGATTACGCCAAAGCACTGGAAATGTACCTCAGTGCAGGCGAAGCCAACTATGCCTACGCTTGTTATAGGGCTGGGTTGTATTACCGCGATGGGGTACACAATAACCAAAACCCAGAATTTGATAAGTCTTTTGCTGCCTTTAGTAAAGCTGCCAAGTTAGGCTATAAACTCGCTGAATATGAGATCGCCAAAGCTACTTTTTATGGCGAAGGTACGGAAGAAAATGTAGCCAAAGCATTGGAAATGTACACCCAAAACCTGCAAGATAATATATGGGATGCCGCGGTTGATTTGGCCCTGTATTATGAAGGTGATGGCGATGATGCATCTCAAGCTTTTCAGTATATGAAACAAGCAGTAGAGGAAGCCAATATTCCATTTGCAATTTTCCGTTTAGGCGTATATTACTACCAAGGTTTTGGGACGTCATTCGACGCTGCCGAAGCCCAAAAATACTTGAAAGTAGCCGCTGAAAACGGACACCCCTACGCTTACTTGTTTTTGGGTAAAATAGAGCTTTGGGAAGAAACCCCCGATAGCAACCAGGAAAATGCTTTTGCTTACTACGCCAAGGCAGCCGAAAACGATTATTACGATGATGGCATCGGCATTTGCTATAAGTATGGTATCGGAGTGGGCGAAGACGATACCAAGGCATTTGAAGCTTTTACTAAAGGAGCAGCTGCGGGTTCAGTATCAGCTACTTATTATTTGGGTTTATGTTACCTGCATGGCGAAGGAGTTACAAAAAACGAGGCTACTGCATTTGAACATTTCAGCAAAATTGCAAGCCAAGATACCAAAGCCAAATATCAATTGGCTCAAATGTACCTCAACGGTAACGGTACCCACAAAAATGTAGACCTTGGAATTCAACACCTCAGCCAGGCAGCCGAAGAAGGGTATGCTCAAGCTCAGTTTGAACTCGGCAATGCTTATTTGGTAGGCAATGGGGTAGAAGAAAACGACGAAGTAGCTCTACAGTGGTACACCAAAGCTGCAGAGCAAGGCCACAAAGAAGCAACACGTATTGTAAGTACCAGCAAAGTATAAACACCTATGGGAAACATGACATTCAAAGTAAATTTGGGAGGGATTATAGATTTATTATCCGACCATATTTACACTACTCCTAAAATTTTTATCCGAGAGTTATTACAAAATGCAATAGATGCCATTCAGGCCAAACGATTGTACGATGAACACTTCGAGGGGCATATTCAGGTACAGCTTTTAGAAGAGGGCAGTTCTCAAATTATAGTAACCGATAATGGCATTGGCCTGACTAAAGAAGAGATCCACCGCTTTTTGGCCGTCATTGGTCAAAGCTCTAAAAGAGACCACGATTTCGAAAATGATTTTATTGGGCGCTTTGGTATTGGGCTACTCTCGGGCTTTGTGGTCAGCGAACAAATTGTGGTAAAAACCAAATCTCAAGCCGATGACAAGGGCTATGTATGGACTGCGCAATCCGACGGCACTTATGCTTTAGAAGAAGCCGATGAAGCATTGCCGCAAGGAACCTCAGTTTTGCTTACTGCCAAATCGGGTATGGGCTATTATTTTCAGGAAGACACCATTCAGGAACTCCTCTCCTATTATGGCGAGGCCCTTCCTTTTCCTATTCATTTTCAGACTCCCCGACAACAGCACTATATCAACCCAGAAACCCCAGTCTGGCTCAATGACAATGCTTCTCGACAGGCCCTGTTGGCTTATGGTAAAGCGCATTTTCAGCAAGATTTCTTGGATGCCTTTCCGATCGATATTCCAGAATTGGGCGTCAAAGGGACTGGGTTTATTTCTTCCAAAAAACTCCATCTCAATTCTAGCAATGAGAGCAAAGTGTTTGTGAAAAGGATGTTATTGTCGGACAAAGTAGAAAACTTATTGCCCAAATGGGGATTTTTCATTTATACCATTCTCAATATTGACCAATTGACTCCTACTGCTTCTCGCGAGAGTTTGGTTCAGGATGCCTCCTACAAAATTTGTAAAGAGTTGTTGGCCGAAGCTTTCAAAGATTACCTCAAAACCATTTCTGAGAAAAACGAATCGCTGTTTGGCAAAATACTCCATGCCCATTACCAATCTATCAAGATGTTGGCCAACGAGGATGATACCCTACTTGAGCTTTTTCTGGATTATTTGGTATTCGAAACCAACAAAGGCCGCAAGGATATCCGCTGGATCAAACAAAACATTGCGCAGATTTACTTTACCTCTTCACTGGAAGACTTCAAGCAGATCAGGCGCATTGCCAACTCAAAAGACATATTCATCATCAATGCGGCCTATAGTTTTGAGGAGGCACTTATCCAAAATATCATCAAAAAGTATCCTCAGCTCAATATTCAGCCCATCTCGCCTTTTGATGTTTTGAAAGAGTTTGAAAACCCTACGAATGAAGAGCGGTTTATCTATCAAGGCTTTATTGACAAAGCTACCGAGGTCATGGAACCCTATTTTTGCGAAGTATCGCTGAAAAAAATTCTCCCTGCCGATACTCCCGTATTATTGGTTTGTGACGAAGAAAGCATCAAAAATCATCAAAATCATAAATTAGCTGAAGATACAAACAATCCTTTTGCCTCTTTTCTGAAAACCTCAGATGAGCAGGCCAGTAAACCAAACCTATGTTTCAACTTGAACAACCCCATGGTGCATCAATTGTTGGAGTCTCACGAAAAAGCATCTTTTCCCGCGTTGATCAAGTTACTGTATGTACAATCTTTGTTTCTGGGTCAATTTCCAGTGGGCAAGGGAGATATCGAAATACTTAATTTGTCGTTGATAGACATCACCAAGCAAACCTCATAAACTAATTGATCATGTACGGTTTACAAATACAAAAACTAATCGTTAAAAAAGACTTACTCGACAACCCAGTTGATAAAATCAAATTGCTACAACAGGCCATCAGTCTGGCCGATACCCACCAGGATGTAGAATGGGCCATCACGCTTCGTTTGGAGCTGATGGAGGAGGAACTGGATACCCCTCAGAGCAAGTTATCACTTGAGGCCTTGAGCTGGATTATTGGTGCCTACGAGCAGGACAGTTCGGTGGTAGACGAAACCAGTTTTCTGTGGCAATACAAATGGGTTTTAGATCAGGTGATTACCGATCCCAATATTTCGACAACCCAAAAAGAGGCCATTGTAGCCGATTTTTCTATGCGTTTTCAGCGCAACAATTATTCACTGAGGCCTTTGTACGAAAACTACTTTGGGTTTTATAATTACTTTGGCATTCAAGAAAAGGCCAAGGAATATCAAGACCTGCGAAACCAGGCCAACAACGATGAAATGAGTGATTGCCCAGCTTGTGAGTTAGATACTTTGATAGAGTATTTTATCAATTTTGAGGGTATTGAAAAGGCCAAAGCCGAGGCCCAAGATATTTTGAATGGCAAGCTCAGTTGCAACCGCATTCCGATACGTACCCTCGCCCGTTTTACTCTGGCCCTGGCCAAACAAAATAAGTTAGACGAGGCCAAACCATTTTTTGAAGAGGGCATCAAAAATTTAACTGAAAAAGGGTTTCGGGAAAGTGATTTCAAGCATACTTTGGAATTTGCCTATTACCTCAGTAAAGCCGATTGTCCAGAAGCCTGGAAATTACTAGAAACCCATTATCCCAAGCAACAGCCCAACGATTTTTTACGCTATCGCATGGCCATCACAATGCTGGGAATTTTAAAAAATACACCTACTGAGACTATCAAGGTCAAATTTCCTGATTGGGTAAGTTTCTTCCAAAGCTCAGGTGAATACGAGAAAGCCGCCTTGGAAAAAGCCTATTATGAAGATGCCAAAGCCATTGGTGAAA
>CALDJV010001221.1 GCA_937899305.1 uncultured Cytophagaceae bacterium | reverse complement strand
CTAAGTAAAATTTTCCCTTATTCGTTATTCAGGATTTGCTTACCAACCATCGTAAAATGATTAATTCAATACCCTTACACAACCAAAACCCTGAGAGCAAAAAGCACCAAAACCAGCTACTGTGCCAAAACGCAGTAAAAGAGGAGGAGCGGTCAACTCAAAATCAAATAGGTAACCCCGAATCCTGGTTTGTTGAGGAGTAAAAGCTTTGATAGTGATCAAACGAGACTTGATTTGTTGTT
This sequence comes from uncultured Cytophagaceae bacterium, assembly GCA_937899305.1. Classification (GTDB taxonomy): domain Bacteria; phylum Bacteroidota; class Bacteroidia; order Cytophagales; family Microscillaceae; genus Microscilla. The sequence goes on along the minus strand of CALDJV010001221.1, from coordinate 17,390 downwards.
CATTGCTGAGAATTCTCAAGACAAAGGAGTCACTTTCCCAATCCAATGCCTCCGTTAAGTTATAACTCACGGCATGCATATACTTGCTCTTGAGATTATGCCAAAACAAGTCCGTAAAATTAGGAGACAACGGGTGCAAGTAGGTGTCTTTGTTATGGTCAGATGTTTTTTGGGTAATTACCACAGGTGAAGCAGTACGAAAGTGAGCCCGTTCGCCAAAGAGCGGCACCGGGAGTAATTCTACCTGCTCTACTTTCAGAAGCACTTGACTTTTTTTATCGCCTAGGCGCAAGGTTTGTTCCTGAAACATACCCATTAAAAGTATTTCGGCGGCTTGCTCGGCAAGAAAGGAAACCCTAAAAGAAATAAACGGAGCTTTGATTTGCATGCGGTCTCCCTGGATGGCATATCCTCCTTTGGGAACATTGAGCCTAGAAAAAGTAAATAATTTGAAACGTTTGCCCTGTAAATTGTATCCCTGGTCATGCAACCAGGCAGCAAAAGGCCGATTGACATCTGCCATTAAGCGGTATATCCAGGAGCTAAGTTCATACTGATATGATAGTGGCAAGCTGGCGCCCTGGTCGAGTACTTTGAAGGTAATCTTAAAAATCATAAATAATGTGATGTAAACAAAAATAGCGGTATTATATTTTTATCGGAATAGAAAGAAAAATGTTTCGGAAAACTATTACCAATGGTCATGAGGATCACCAAATAAAGGTAGGGAGGATTGGTCAATTTTTAGACCTTTTGGTGCAGAAATACGTAAAAATATTAACCAACAAAAAGTTAAATACTATGAGCAAACTAACTAATAAGATCAAAAACTTATTCCGAAAAGAAAGGCCTGAGGATCAGGCAATGCCATCGGAGTCAGAGCCAATCCAAATGCAACAACAAATGTATCGGGAGGCTTTTTTTGATGAAAGCAATGTGGGAGCTACCCCACCCCCTAATGTTCCAGAACAGCAACAGTACAGTTACAGTAATGAGGAAATCAAAACGCTTAAAGAGATGCTTTTGAACCACGTGGAGCAACTAAACTTTGAGGCTGTTCCAGAGTATAACAATGGGATTCAAGCGTTTAAAATTGCCAGTCCGGCTGAGTTCTCCAAGCCTTTGATTGAATTGGGCAAGGGTTTAGAAGAAAAAGTAGTAGAGGTGGTAGAAATCAGTGAAAGTGGCTCAGTCAATAACCTGAAAGTAGTCAATAAGTCAAACAAGTTTTTGCTGATTTATGAAGGATCCTTACTGGAAGGAGAAAAGCAAAACCGAGTAGTCAATACCACCTTATTGCTAGAGCCCGAGTCGGAGACAGTGATTCCAGTAAGCTGTGTAGAACAAGGACGATGGGAGCGAAAAACTCAAGGGTTTTCCAAACCAGATTACGATGGCAATAGCGCGATGCGTCGTAGTCTCAAAAAGCAGATTATGATGCAAAAAAGAGGTTACAGTGCTAGCCAACGGGAGATTTGGGACGAGGTGGCAAAGTTTGCTACCAAAGAAAAGATGAGTAACAAAACGAGCGATTACTCTGATTATTATCAAAATTCCAAAAAAGAAAATTTTGTGTTCAAAAAGGGACTCAACTTCAAAACCAAAGGCGTATTTGTGAGGGCTTACAATGAAGATTACCTTGATTATGTAAATGACCAAGCAGCTTTTAGTGAAGTCTTGGAGCGTGTTTCCAAGGGATATGAGGTGGATCAAAAAGAAAAACTCGCTGAGCCTATCACGGAACCCAAAGTTTATTTCAAAGACATTTTAAACGAAGCACACCAGGATTTGCTGGTGCAAGACTCGGTGGGTTTGGGCAAAGACATTCGCTTTGAAATGACGCATCATTATGTCAGTGTACTTCAGGTAGAAGACGAAGTATTGGCGCTTAGTTTTTGCAAAAAAGAAGGTTAATACCCTGTAATATAAGTTTTTTGCTTTTCAGAGTCGCTAGTTCAGGTTTGTGATTTTGACTCCTGTAGTAGTGAATTTATAATTCAAAGTACTTGGGATATTTTAATCCTGACAGGTTTTCAAAACCTGTCAGGATTGGTTTTTATTACTTATACTTCAGAGCGCTTCATATCTGTTTCTTGTCCATAGCTTATAGCATCCTGAAACTTGGCCCACAACAAATTATCTTAAAGTCAAACATCAATTAGGAATAATCGAGTGATGCACCAAATCCAGAATCTTTCGTCGGGTATGATTCAGAATCAATTTTTTATTGTTAGCCGAAGGGTGGATACGGTTAGATAAAAACACTACCAAAGTTTCGGTGGCGGGATCTACCCATACCACGCATCCGGTAAATCCAGAATGGCCATACGACAAATCAGAAAAATAACTGGGCGTATAAGAATAAGGTTTGTCAGGCTTTTTGTCCCAACCCAAACCTCGACGATTCCCTTCAAAATGGGCTTTGGTAAAAGTATCGATGGTTGTTTTTTCAAAATAACGAATGCCTCCATAACTTCCTCCCTGCAAATGCATTTGGAGATATTTGGCCAAATCGTTGGCGTTAGAGAAAAGTCCCGCGTGTCCGGCCACCCCCCCATGCATGGCTGCTCCTTGGTCGTGTACCGTACCCCGAATGGTTTTCTTCCTAAATAGGCGATCATATTCAGTAGGTACAATATCCAGTGCGGCAAATTTATTCAGGGGTTGATAGCCCAAAAAACTCATGCCCAACGTTTGGTATAAGTTTTTATTTAAGAATTGTTCAATAGGTTGCTTGAGCTTGTGCTCGGCCAAACGCTTGAGCGTATAGAAACTCAAGTCGCTGTATTCGTAGCCATACGGGAGCGAATCCACCTTTTTTTTACGCAGTTTGGTCTGAATTGTCCATTTCCAAAGGGTATCTTCTAGTCCCGCCCGACCATATACGCCCGAAGCTACCTGCAATGGAAAACGAGCACTCTTACGATACTGATAAAATTGAGGACTCAATGCTTTGTAACGAGTGAGGGTACGTTGCCAATAAGGAAGGTAAGGGAGTAGCCCTGCTTGGTGAGTAAGTACCTCGCGTACCGTCATTTGAGCCTTGTTGGTACTCTTGAGTTCGGTAAGGTAATGTGCTACCTGAGTATCGAGGCGAATAGTGTCTTTTTCGTACAAATGCATGATGGCTGGAAGTGTTCCTGCTACCTTGGTGACCGAAGCAATGTCGTAAATGGATTGAGGAGTGATTTTTCGGCGGCGATAATAGGTCTGGTATCCGTAGCTTTTATTCCATATCACTTTGCCTCGGCGGGCCACCACCAACTGACAACCCGGCATTTCACGCCCTCTAATGGCACGCTTGATCAAACGATCAATTTTATAAAGTGTATCTTTGTGCATCGCTACCTCAGCGGGGATTCCATAACCCAGACGTTGGAGACTCTCGGTCTTGAGCCCGGTTCCCTCCGGCAGGGTATTGGTAGGCGATACGGGAAGCTGGCCATCTACCCCAAATGCCCCAAATAGCATCTGGGGCACCAGTGCTCTTGTAATGGCGTTGTCTTCGTAAGCACAAGTAAGGTATTTCGACTGGGCGAAGTCTTTCAGGCTATAGGCCGTACCCAATACATTTACGATCACCTTGGTATACCTTTCCAAATTCTTAATCAGAGCCACGGTATTTTTAGTGAGCCCGTATTGACCCCGATTGCCGTGTTTGCGTAAATCATGAATGCTGACTACCACCACCTTATATTTCCGAGCCTTACTCAATACTACATTGTATTGCCATTTGCGCGCTTTTTTGGTATTGATGTGAAAGTGAGTAAAACGGGCATAATTATTCAACATTTGCTCAAAATCGTATTTGCGACTTTTGCCAATGTTAATGGCGGCAAAAGTAAGCGTATCTAAACGGCGAAAGGGGAGTAGATTTTGTTTATTTTTTACTATGGTCAGTGCTTTTTGATACAACTTCCGTTGCAAAGCTTTGGCTTGGGGAGACCGTAAATCCTTGTACAGGTTTTTGCGCGAAATGGATGGAGGTCTTTTAACCAGTTTGAGATCATACTTGAAGCCCAGTACTTTTTTTACCTTTTGGTTGATGGCTTTCAGGCTAATTTTCTTCTGGCGAATTCCCCACTCAATCATCTGAATCGCTTTTTTTACATTTTTAGGTGCCAACAATACATCATTGCCTGCAATCAAGGCCTGTAGGTCTACCTCACCTGGTTTGTAAAACTTAGTGACTGCTTTCATGTTCAAAGCATCAGTAAAAATCAATCCTCGATAATTTAATCGTTCTTGTAGTAAGTGGGTTACTACATTTTTAGAAAGGGTGGTGGGGCGGTTTTTGGCTGGATCATAAGCAGGGAGATTCAAGTGCGCTACCATGATACTTTTTACCCCATTTTTAATCAATTGTTTGAAGGGATACAACTCAATACTGTCCAAGCGAGCGCTGTCGTGTTTGATCACTGGCAAGGCATAATGAGAATCGGTACCCGTATCGCCGTGCCCCGGAAAATGCTTGGCATTGGCCTGAATGCCATAATCCTGTAATCCCTTCATGTAAGCAATTCCTTTGCGCGCTACTTTCTCCCGGTTTTCACTGAATGAACGATATCCAATCACTGGATTAATTCGGTTGATGTTGACATCAACCACAGGAGCAAAGTTGATGTGTACCCCAATCCGTTTCATTTGTTGGGCAATTTGAGCGCCCATTTGGTAAATGAGTGAATCGTCTCGGATGGCCCCTAAAGTCATTTGAAAAGGGAAATCCATCATGTTTTTCAGGCGCATGCCGAGTCCCCATTCGGCATCCATGCCCATCATAATAGGTACCTTGGTTAACTTTTGAAACTGATTGGTCCATTGTATCTGTTTGTCTACATAGCCCCGCATGCAAATCAGGCCGCCAATCTGGTATTTTTTAATGATTTTGGTCAAGTTTACCCGATGCGTATCAGGCAAGTGGGTATACACCCCTATCATCATCAATTGTCCAAGTCGTTCCCGAGGAGTCAAACGATTGAAGACGCTGTCTACCCATTGTTTTTTTTTCTGGGCAACGAACGAATCTTGTCTTGCACGTTCTGTTTGAGGACGTTGCCCACAATACCAAAACAAAGGTAATGCGATGGCCAGGCATAAAGTGGGAAATATTCGGTTTTTGGGTTTTAGAGACATGGATAATCAAATTCTTCTGAGATAGTTTGAGCTATGAAAGAGCAAGATACTACACTCTGTTTGTTTATAACAAACATAACCCTGCCATTATTTTGTTAATGGGTTGTAAACTACGATCGCAACAAATGGATGAGGGGTTGCGTACAGAAAGTTGTAACTAAAATTTTAGTTGTAAGACTAGTCGCACTTTAAAATTAAATTTGTAAATTTGTTAATCAGGTCTAGCAAGACCATCAATGGTTTGTTGAACACTCCTTAAAATGAAAGCGTTATGAAGATACCATCTATAATGAAAATTAATAAGCACAAACGCTTTACCTATACACCCCGTTATTATGATCCGATCAAAGAACGCATCGATGACAAAATGACTGAAGAGCGCATTGCTCAAGGCAAAGAAGAAGATCCAGAAGGCCTGCGTACAGGCTATTCAGTCAGAATTTCGGATGCTTTTAGCCGTCGTGAGCGACAAACCCGCAGTGTGGGTTCTTTTCGGTTGATATTTTTGATGGGGGTGATATTGGTGTTGGCGAGCTATGTGATGTATGGTGGCGAAAGTTTTACGATTGCTGGGGTAGAACTCAACTACGGTGAATATGCCCCTTATTTGTTTGGGCTATTAATCATTTTTTATGTACTGTTTCGCCTCAAACGTAAAATTTAGAATAGTTCACTACATTCAGTCTATAGCCGATTCAGGTAAATGTGCGCCTTGTTTATTATTAAAACTCTTGAGAGAGGAACATACTTTATTGGTAATGTGTTGCTTATATGATAACAGGTAATTACCAAAACCAATCATCATTCATTCAAAAATTAATCATTCAACATTGGAAGACATCATACAACTATTGCCTGACTCCATCGCCAATCAGATTGCGGCCGGAGAAGTAGTACAAAGACCCGCTTCGGTGGTAAAGGAGTTGATGGAAAATGCCATAGATGCCCAAAGCCGAAACATCAAAGTAGTGATCAAAGATGCAGGTAAAATCTTGATTCAGGTGGTAGACGATGGTTGTGGAATGTCCGAAACTGATGCCCGACTAAGCTTTGAGCGCCATGCTACGTCTAAAATTCGTTCTTCCGATGACTTGTTTTCTATCTACACCATGGGTTTTCGGGGAGAGGCGCTGGCCTCCATTGCAGCAGTAGCCGAAGTAGAGCTCAAAACCAAGCGCAAGGCCGACGATTTGGGGATTTATTTGTGCATGGCCGCTTCGCAGCTCAAGGCTCAAGAAGCCGAAACGTGCAAAGATGGTACCTCCATTGCGGTTAAAAACTTGTTTTTTAACGTACCTGCCCGCAAAAACTTTTTAAAATCCAATGCAGTAGAAATGCGTCATATTTTAGATCAGTTTCACCGCATTGCATTGGCCTATTCTGATATCAATTTTTCGCTGTATCACAACGATACCGAGGTATACAACTTATACGCTGGCAAGTTGGTCAATCGAATTACGGCTATTTTTGGGAAAAATTATCGAGACAAGCTGGCATTTTGCCAAGAAGATACCGACCTGATTAAAATCAAGGGATACATTGGCAAGCCCGAAAACGCCAAGAAAACCCGAGGCGATCAGTTCTTTTTTGTCAACAATCGTTACATTCGACATGGTTACCTACACCATGCAGTCATGAACGCTTTTGAAGGATTGATACCTTCTGATATGCATCCTTTCTATGTGTTATTCATCGAGATAGACCCCAAACACATCGATATCAACGTACACCCCACCAAAACCGAGATTAAGTTTGACGATGAACGAACCGTGTACGCCATTATACAGGCGGCAGTCAAAAAATCTTTAGGTACCCATAACCTTACTCCCTCGTTGGATTTTCAGACCAATGTTAACCTAGATCCTACTTTGCCTCAGCGCCAACAGCGTTTTCCTAAATCGGATCATCAAAGTAGTGGAGGGGGAGGAGGAAGCTATCGTCCTTTTGAGAAAAGTCCCCAGGAAAAGCGAAATCTGTCAAACTGGCAGAAAATATATGAAGGGCTGGAAAAAAAGGCCATTCAAGAAAACAGTTTTGGCACATTTGACTTTGATGATACCAAGCAACCCAAAAATGAGGCAAATGCCCTCACTTTTGAGAGTGAAGCCAATAAGTTAGGGAACGAAGGTGCAGTAGAGCAAACGAAACAATCTATAGATTCAGTAGGGGAAAGACAAAGCTTACAAGTTCATAATCAGTACATTATGACCTCAGTTCGTTCGGGACTGATGTTGATTGACCAACAGGCCGCCCACGAAAGGGTATTGTATGATAAGTTTTTGAATGCACTCAAAAATGACAATGGCGCGGCGCAACAATTGTTGTTTCCTACTACGATTACGTTGAATCCAGGTGATTTTCAGCTGATATTGGAAATAGAAACCGAAATTCGTAACTTGGGCTTTATATTTGAAGTTTTACCTGAGAATCGTCTTGAAATCAAGGGGGTTCCAGCAGATATAACCAATGAAAATGAACAAGAGTTGTTTGAGGGATTCCTGGAGCAATTCAAGAACTATCAATCAACATTAAAGGTTGAGCGTGAGTCAATCGTAGCGCGATCGTTGGCCAAACGTTCCGCTATTCGGGCTGGTACCAAGCTTACTTCGATGGAAATGAACTTACTGGTAGATCAATTATTTGCTTCTTCCAATCCCAATTATACCCCCGACGGCCGCTCTACTCTGGTAATGTTGACTTTGAACAAGATTAAGGATTTTTTTGAAAAACCAGACTTTTTATGGGAAACTTAACGCCTATTGCAAGAGGCTTGTTGATTTTAAATATTGCGGTATTAATTATTGATCAGTTTGTCAATCCAGGTTTTTTAACCGAATACGGCGCTCTATATTATTTTGAATCTCCTCATTTCCAACCTTGGCAATTGTTTACTCACATGTTTTTGCATGGAGGTGTAATGCACTTGTTGGGGAATATGATGGGACTTTTTTTCTTTGGTCCTTGGCTTGAAAGAACTTGGGGGGCACGTAATTTCTTTATATTTTATTTTGCTTGTGGTTTCGGCGGAGCGACTCTTGAGCTAGGAGGGCTTTATGTCAAAAACCAGACTGCTATTAGTAAAGTAGCGCCATATTCTAAAAAACCAACTGTTCATAGTTTGGAAGCATACCAGAAAGAACATGAACCTGAGATTTACAAGCGTAACAAAGACTTTTTTGAAGGAGCTAAATATGCATTGGCTGCCGCTGCTAAAATCGAGGAAGGAAAGCTAGAGGGGATTGATGAGGCAACCAAAGAGAAGGTTTTAAAACAGAGCCGACACTATAAACGTGAAGTCAAAAAAGCTTTTACTGAAATAGAAGAGGCTGCTAGTTCTGCTAACTTCAAAATGGTAGGAGCCTCAGGAGCCATCTTTGGTATTCTGCTCGCTTTTGCGCTCTTTTTCCCCAATGTAGAAATGATGCTCTTGTTCTTTCCAGTACCCGTCAAAGCCAAATACTTTGTTTTGATGTATATGGCTTTCACGATTTATGCGGCCAGTGGAGGTAATGTCGGGTTAGATAATGTCGCGCATTTGGCCCACTTGGGAGGAGCCATTGTTGGTTTCTTTTTAGCGCGGTTTTGGTTATGGCGATTCAAACACTAATCTGAAACTTATTTGATCGTTTGGAAGCAATACGAATAATTTTTGAGGTTAAAATAAAAGTTACCTAACAATAATTTGAATATTTTCGTTACCTTTAGAAAGGCAAACAACTTCCAAGAGATCTCACAACAAACACTAGGAATGCTACAAAAAAATTAAAAGGAAATAACAAATGTTAAACGACCTAAAAAACGCTTTTCGTAAACCCAATAATGCCCTGGCCCAGATCATTATCATCAATGCGATCTTGTGGATAGCGGTAAATATGGTTTTTCTGTTCAGTAAACCTGCTGCCCTGGTAGTAGGAAAATATTTGATGGTACCAGGACCATTGTCTGAGCTATTGTATCGTCCCTGGACACTCCTGACCTACGGGTTTACGCATCAAGATTTTTGGCATCTATTCTGGAACATGATTGCACTGTACTGGTTTGGAATGCTTATCTCAGAATATCTCAATAGCAAACGCCTCATTTCTTTGTACGTATTGGGTGCCATTGCAGGCTCGTTGGCGTATGTATTGATTTACAATTTTTATCCTGGGGCAAAAATGGGATGGTCTATGTTGGGCGCATCTGGGGCAGTATATGCCGTAGTAGTAGGAGCAGCGACTTTGATGCCCAATTACTCATTTCACTTGTTTTTTATAGGCCCAGTTAGAATCAAGTACATTGCAACCGTTTTCGTACTCATTTCTTTGTTTAGTTTGCGAGGAGGCAATGCAGGTGGCCAATTAGCCCACTTAGGAGGCGCTTTGATGGGATATTTGTTCATCATTTCTCTGAATAAAGGAACTGATTTGGGAGGTTGGATTCACTACATCCTAGATGGAATCAAAGGCTTGTTTCGTAAGAAGTCTAAAATGAAAGTGACCTATCGTAAGAGCAAGGTAACCGCCAACGCTGGCAATGAATACGCCAGAGCCAACCGTAGAACGATGAACAACGCCAGTGTAACTCCTGATCAAGCTGAAATTGACGCAATTTTGGACAAGATTTCAGAGTCAGGCTACGAAAGTTTATCTAAAGAAGAAAAGCAAAGACTTTTTAATGCGAGTAACGAAAAGTAAGTCGTTACCGAAAATATAAGTTAATTTTTAAGATGTTCTGTTTTTACCAGTCAGGTAAAGACAGAACATTTTTTTTGAAAAATAGAGGCGTATTTGTCGCGTTTAAGAGCGTTTCTGCGTACCAGTCTAAATAAAACTACTTAAAAACTAACTAAACAAAGTAAATATCATGAGCAGTAAATCTTGGCTAGGGTTTGTAGCTGGTATTGCAGTAGGGGCAACTACTGCGGTATTGTTGGCGCCTGACAAAGGAAAAAACACCCGTAAACGCATCAAAAGTAAAGCAAAGGATTGGGGAGTAGATTTAGAAAAGGTAGAGCAGAAGGTAGATAAAGGGGTAGACAGGGTAAGTGGCTTGGCACAAGCTGCTTTGGACAAGGCAAATAACTACACTCCAATAAAATCCCGTAACAAAACAACTTCCTAGTGCCCAGAGTACCAGGTATAGGTATAAAATAATGGTTGAATAGCGGTGGTGTCTATTACCCAACTATTCAACCATCAAATGATTATCAATATTTATTGGTCTAGCTTGAGTACGGCCATAAAAGCTTCCTGAGGAATTTCCACTCGTCCGACCTGACGCATTCGCTTCTTTCCTTTTTTCTGTTTCTCGAGTAGCTTTCGCTTACGCGTAATGTCTCCACCATAACATTTGGCAGTTACGTTTTTACGCATGGCTTTCACGGTTTCGCGAGCAATGATTTTGGCTCCAATGGCGGCCTGTATTGCAATTTCAAACATTTGACGAGGCAACAATCCCCTTAGTTTTTCACACAAGCGTTTGCCCCAATCATAGGCTTTGTCGCGGTGTACAATTGCCGAGAGTGCATCTACCTTTTCGCCATTCAATAAGATATCCAATTTGACCATATTAGAAGGCTGGAAACCCATCAACTCATAGTCGAGAGAAGCATATCCGCGAGAAATGGTTTTCAAACGATCAAAGAAATCAAATACAATTTCGGCCAATGGTAGATCAAAAGTCATTTCTACCCGATCAGAGGTCAAGTAGTGTTGATTTTTGAGGACACCTCGTTTGTCTATACACAGACTGATCACTGGGCCTACATAGTCTGCCTTGGTAATAATCTGGGCTTTTACAAATGGCTCTTCTACGTGATCAATTAAAGTAGGCTCAGGCATTTCGGCAGGTGCTTGTACGTCTACGATCTCATCATCTTTTTTGAGATGCGCCTTGAACTGTACTGAGGGAACCGTAGTGATGACCGTCATGTCAAATTCCCTTTCCAGACGTTCTTGGACAATTTCCATGTGTAGCATACCCAAGAAACCACAACGAAAACCAAAACCCAAAGCAGCTGATGTTTCAGGTTCCCATACCAAGGAGGCATCATTGAGTTGTAGTTTTTCCATGGCGTCTCGCAAGTCCTCAAACTCGGAGGTTTCTACTGGATAAATTCCGGCAAACACCATTGGTTTCACATCCTCAAATCCAGCAATGGGCTCCTCACTCGGGTTCTTTACCTGGGTAATGGTATCTCCTACTTTTACTTCTTTGGCTTGTTTTATCCCCGAAATGATGTAACCCACATCACCAGCTTCTATAGATTCCCTGGATTCCTGGTTCAGTTTCAATACTCCAATTTCATCGGCCAGGTATTCTTTGCCGGTAGCCATAAACTTGACTTTTTCGCCTTTATGAATGGTACCATTGACTACTCGGAAAATAACTTCTACCCCTCTGAATGGGTTGAATTCTGAATCAAAAATCAAAGCCTGAAGTGCGGCATCTTTGTCGCCCTTAGGAGGAGGTACGCGTTTGACAATGGCCTCTAAGATTTTATCTACCCCAGTACCTTCTTTACCACTGGCTGGAATGATTTCTTCACGATCACAGCCAATCAAATCAATGATTTCATCGGATACTTCTTCTGGCATTGAGTGGGGCAAGTCAATTTTATTCAAAACTGGGATAATTTCCAGGTCGTTGCCAATGGCCAGATAAAGGTTTGAAATGGTTTGGGCCTCAATACCTTGCGAGGAGTCTACAATGAGCAAGGCACCTTCGCAGGCCATAATAGAGCGGGAAACTTCATAAGAAAAGTCGACGTGTCCGGGAGTATCTATCAGGTTGAGGGTATAATCTTCTCCCTCATAATGATATACCATTTGGATTGCGTGGCTTTTGATTGTAATACCACGTTCACGTTCCAAATCCATATCGTCTAGTACCTGGGCTTGCATATTTCGCTCCGATACGGTTTGAGTAAACTCAAGCAGACGGTCTGCAAGCGTACTTTTACCATGATCTATATGGGCAATGATGCAAAAGTTTCTTATATTTTCTTGTTTCATTATGGTATTGCTAAATTCACCAACAGGAGTCATCCTAACATTCTGTTGCGAAGATATGTTAGGAACACTGTTGAATTAACAAAATTAGCGATAAAAATTTATTATCTCGTAATTCGCTGCGATTTGAATTTCATTGAATATTACATAGAGGCCATTTTTAAAGAATTTAACGTTTATTTTTGGGGTAAGAAGCGTAATTTAGCTGATAAATAAATGGATTGAGAACTATATGCAAACAATTTATAAGGGAGATTTTTGTGAATATACTTTCCAGCAAGAAAACGATCTTTTGGTGGGGAGGTGGTTCAATACCGATCAAATGACTCAAGACGTGTTCAAGGAAGAACTGTTACGAGGAGAGTTATTTGCGATCGAACAATGCAAACCAAGTACTTATTTGGTAGATACGAGCAACTTTGAATTGCCAATTACGCCAGAAACCCAAAAGTGGATGGCTGAACATCTGACTATTTCCTATGTTCAGAATGGAGTGAAGAAGGTTGCTTTTTTGAGGTCTCATACTTTTGTGGCCCAGTTATCTATTCAACAATCCAATGACGAAACGGTCAACCGAGAGGTAGAAAAACAGCATTTTTCGGACGAGAAAGAAGCGTTGACTTGGCTGAAATCTTAAAAGCAAACAAATTAAGCTTTGTTTGGGGGCTTTGCTTAATATTTACCTGATCCTTCTTGGGTATTTTTCTTAGAGCGGTTTGTTGACTAAGTTGTTTTAATTCAGTTATAGTGAGCACTTTACCAGGTGCAGCACAGGCACTATCGATTGGTGCAATAAAGATTAGAACGCTATTTGCAAGTAGGCTTTGATAGTTCAAGGTGTCTTACTTTAAATATAAATGTCATGGGTGTGGATATACATATTGGGGCGGAACCCGATATTTTTGAAAGTGACTATGAGCAATTCCAGAATAGTTATCGTTTGAGTCGTCAATTTTGTTGGCTGATCACTGATTTTAAAGCGGGGCAAGAGAGTGAATTGACTCAACTAGCCAAGTTTACCAACACCGATATTTCTCCTTTAATCAAAATGTGTGACTATCCTCCCACCTTGCCTCCTGATCGTTATCAGTTTTTATACGGCAAGCCCAACGAAACTGAAGCAGAAGTGATGGCCAAGGTGCAACAAAAGAAAAAGGCAAGTCAACAACCCCTGGATGTAATAGAGGTGTTGATACATAGACTGTTGTTAGGTTTAACCAATCAACCGGACTTTTATGAACACATTCGCTATGTCAATCAAAATAAATTTTGGTTGAAAGTATATTTTAGAAATATAGAAGACGATACCCTGGGTCAGAACTTTCAAGATAACCACTTGGGGCAAGATTTGCGTAATTTTTTGAATACGATTGAATACATCCGGGAAAAAAAAGGAGCCTTTGTGTATTTTAGATTTTTATAAATGAACAAAGGCTCCTTGGTGGGCTTGCTAACTTGGTTTAATTGGCAGGTACCAACGTGGTAATCACTTGCTTGCCGTTGTTGTCTAATGATGAAAACCTAAACTGAGTAGCAGTCAATTCCAAGATGGTCATTTTTTTCTTTTGTCCGTCCATATGAAGGGTAAGCACTTTACCTGCCATCGTCCAAGTTCCTGATTGGGTTTTACCATTCCCCAGGTTTAATTTGGTAGATCCGTCTTGCTTGAAGTCCCAACGAAGGTTGCCCAACATTTGCTGAAGCATCAAAATGGTGGCTTTTTTTTCGTTTTCAGGCAGTTTATCATATTCCGCTTTTTGGGCCGTCGGTAAGCTTTCAATTACGTGCTCGAGAGAGATTTTCCATTCCCCAGCCAAATCTTTTTTATTGTATTGTGCTTGCAGTGATAGTGAAGTAGTAAACAATAAAGCTAAAGTAATGAAGACGATCCAGTGTTTGTTTTTCATAAAATTGTTGGTTGCTTGTTTGTAACGTAAATTCAAAGTTATGAATACTTACTTGTTAAACCCCGCTGTTGTGGAGGAAATATTTAGGTATCACATTGAAAAAGACGCAAATTGCATTTGGATGATGTAGTGAGTTCATTTTACTTAAGGAACATCTGGAGTCAAGAATCATTTAATAGAATTTATATTGGCAACTTTATTTGATAAACCTCAACAATTTCCTCTGGCAGAGCGCATGCGGCCAGTGGTACTAGAACAATATCAAGGGCAACCGCACCTGGTGGGCGATCAGGGTGTAATTACCAAACTATTACAGTCAGGGAAAACACCTTCTATGATTTTTTGGGGACCTCCAGGGGTAGGTAAGACTACTTTGGCCCGTTTGGTAGGCAAAACCCTCAACAAGCCATTTTTTACGCTCAGTGCCATCAGTTCAGGAGTCAAAGAAGTACGGCAAGTAATAGAAAAGGCCCGGAATCGCCCTGGGAGCATTTTATTCATCGATGAGATTCATCGTTTCAACAAGGCCCAACAAGACGCCCTGCTGGGAGCAGTGGAAACCGGATTGATTACATTGATTGGGGCTACCACCGAAAACCCTTCTTTTGAGGTGATTTCAGCGCTTTTGTCTCGCTGCCAAACTTATATATTAAATGCCTTGGGTGCCGACACTTTGGTGGGTTTGCTCGAGAATGCCCAACAACACGACGACTGGCTGAAAACCAAAAATATTGAGCTGAAGGAAACTGAAGCTTTATTGAACCTTTCGGGAGGAGATGCCAGAAGGCTACTGAATTTATTTGAACTCATTGTAAGTGCTTTTCCTGAAAATCAGGAAGTTCTTGAGATTACCGATCAATGGGTGTTGGATACCGCACAGCAAAAAACGGTACTATACGATAAGTCAGGGGAACAACATTATGACATCATTTCGGCTTTTATCAAATCTATTCGAGGGAGTGATCCGAATGCTGCGGTATATTGGTTGGCTCGAATGATAGAAGGAGGTGAAGACCCTAAGTTTATTGCTCGCAGGTTGGTGATTGCCGCATCAGAAGATGTAGGGAACGCCAACCCTACTGCTTTGGTCATTGCAACCAATTGTTTTCAGGCCGTAAACTTGGTAGGGTACCCTGAGGCTGAAATTATTTTGGCTCAGGCTACTACCTACCTGGCATCTTCACCCAAAAGCAACGCAAGTTATTTATCGATCAAAAAAGCCAAAGAATTGGTACGTAAAAACGGGGATTTACCAGTGCCTTTGCATTTGCGAAATGCGCCTACCAAACTGATGAAAGCGCAGGGATATGGTAAGGGCTATCAATATTCCCACGATTACCCAGGCAACTTTAGTCCACAAGAATACTTACCCGATGCTATAGCCGATACAACACTGTACGACCCCGGACAGAATGCTCGGGAAAATGAACTTCGTAAAAGATTGAAGCAATTGTGGCAGGATAAATATGGATATTGAAAAATAGTTTTTGGGGATAATTGTTTAACTTGTGAGTTTCTCACACTCAGTTATCAAACGATACATTAATGGTCAAAAGGGTGAAATTGTTGATTCGTGGTGGTTTATTATCTGGTTGGTTGTTGTTGCAATGGACAATTTTATCTTTGGCTCAAACTCCGATAGTTTCTTGGAAAACAACACAAGCGACCAAAAAAGGGAGCTTAGAGGTTTATTATGTGAGCAACGAACCGTTTATATACAGAAAACAGGGGGCTTTGTTAGGAATCGAGAAAGCGCTGTTAGATGCTTGGGTTACTTTTGTTAAGAAAAACTATCAGGTAGAGTTGAGCCTTCGCTTTAGCCCAATAGGCAATACCGAGGCATTGTTTGAAATGATAAGAAAAAGTGCTACTGGTCGGCCGCTTATTGGGGCTTCTTCGTTGGCCATTACCCCTGAAAGACTAAATGATGTAGCGTTGACCATTCCATATTGTCCCGAGATTGCCATATTGGTATCAAACTCGGCGGTACCTGGTGTCAAAAACTCTGAAGATTTTAAAAAGCTACTGGCTGATTTTACGGTGTTGCATACACGTTATGGACGTGTAGAAGAGTACCTCAGTGAGATCAGAAAACGCTTGCCTGAAGTAAAATCTTCTTGGGTGAATGAGCCCAGTGATATTTTGCGAAAAATAGATAGTGAAATTGACCGCATTGGTTATGTAGCCTTGCCCCAATATTTGGCTGGAATCCAGCGAGGATTACGTCTTAAGCGGCAAAATTTACTTGATATTACGCACGAAGGGTATGCTTTTATGTTGCCTTTGGGTAGTGATTGGAAAGTTCCTTTAGATGCATTTTTCAAAAGCGAAGATTTTAAGTTGCAGCTTCCGGTAATCCTTAAAAAATATCTGGGAGACAATATTGAAGAATTGCTTACCAAAATAAATCCTGGCCTACGTCAGGGAAGTAACGAAGACGTGCAGGCGATTAAAGAACAGCTCAAAAATCTAGAATCCCAAAAAGAAGACATAGAACAACGACGCAATCAGTTGTATATTAATATCTTTATTGCCGGGTTTGTGTTAGCCGCCATTATTCTACTATTGCTCTATCGCAACAATTTACAAAAGCAAAGAACGAATCGTTTATTGCGACAACAAAAGAAAGAGATTGAGGGCCGAAAAAATGATTTAGCCGAAAAAAACGAGCAAATACTGCAACAAAAAGAAGAGATTGCCCAGCAACGCGATGATGTGATTGCCAAAAATATTGAAATCGAAAAGCGCAAGGATGAACTCAAAAAGCTCAATCAGGTAAAAGATCGATTGTTTTCTATTATTTCTCATGATCTGAGAAGCCCCATGAATAGCCTCAAAGGAACTTTGGCGTTGATAGAGATGGGGGTTTTGGAAAGAGATGAAATAACTCATTTTAGTAGTGAACTCAACAAAGAACTATCGTATGTATTGGAGCTAATGGAAAACTTGCTCGAGTGGGCTAAAGCCCAAATGGAGGGAATGGAGGCAGTGATTGAGCTAATTGATGTGCATCGCTTGGTCCAAAAAAATATTGGATTATTGAGCCCCGGAGCAGAGAAAAAAGGAGTTCGGATGAGCAGTAAAGTGCCAGAAAATACCAAAGCGTACGGAGATGAAGAGATGATTAAATTGGTAGTAAGAAACCTACTGAGTAATGCCATTAAGTTTACCCCACCTGATGGCCTCATTCAGGTGCAAGTCAAATCTTATGATGGAGAGTTAGAAATGACTATTATGGACAATGGGGTAGGAATGAGTCCCGAAAAAATGGAAAGATTGTTTAAAGTCGATACGCATTTTACTACCAAGGGGACCAACAGCGAGAAAGGAACCGGGCTAGGGCTGTTGATTTGTAAAG
>CALDJV010001220.1 GCA_937899305.1 uncultured Cytophagaceae bacterium | reverse complement strand
ACCTGACAGGTTTTTGAAACCTGTCAGGTCTAAACGATGGTTCACTCATTTTTTTCTTAAGGAAACAGCTATGGACTATAGACTATTCACTTTTGACTAAAAAAACATGAAAGATATCATCATGAATCCGCCTCAAAGCGAATGGAATACCATTGGCAAACGAGCCACTATAGAAGCCGACGTAATTGAAACCCAGGTACAAGCCATTCTGGATAAAGTAGCCCAAGAGGGAGATCAAGCGCTGTATTATTTCAACGAAAAATTTGATCAAAGTAAAATTGATCAGTTGGCGGTAAGTACTGCCGAAATAGAAGCAGCTGAACAAATGCTCGAGGATACGCTCAAGCAAGCCATTCAACAAGCATATCAAAACATTCTTGCTTTTCACGAAGCTCAGAAAGAGCCTTTGAAAAAAGTAGAAACCGTTGATGGAGTCACTTGCTGGCGCAAGAGCGTGGCCATCGATAAAGTAGGTTTGTATATTCCAGGTGGTACTGCTCCGCTTTTTTCTACCGTATTGATGTTGGGCACTCCAGCCAAAATTGCGGGTTGTCAGGAAATTGTGCTTTGCTCTCCTCCCAACCAGGAAGGCAGCATACACCCCGCCATTTTGTATGCTGCCAAGGTAGTAGGTATTGAGCAAATATATAAGGTGGGAGGTGCCCAAGCCATTGCAGCTATGGGGTATGGTACCGAGAGTATTCCACAAACCTATAAAATATTTGGTCCTGGAAACCAATATGTAACTACTGCCAAAACCTTACTGGCCAAAAGAGGAACCGCCATTGATATGCCTGCGGGGCCTTCTGAGCTGGCCGTAATTGCCGACGATACCTGCGTGCCGGCTTATGTAGCCGCCGATTTGCTTTCTCAGGCCGAACACGGTGTAGATAGTCAAGTAGTACTCATTGCTACTAGCCAATCGGTAGCCGAACAAGTACAAGCCGAAGTACAACGCCAAGTGGCCAGTTTGCCCCGCCAAGTCATTGCCCAAAAGGCTTTGGAAAATAGTAAGGTAGTGGTCTTTGATGAATTGGCTCAGGCAATCGCCTTTAGCAACGCCTATGCTCCCGAACACTTGATTATTGCCACCAAGGATTTTGAGCAGGTAGGCGAACAAATAACCAATGCAGGCTCGGTGTTTTTAGGAAACTTTGCTCCCGAATCGGCCGGAGATTATGCATCGGGTACCAATCACACCTTGCCTACCAATGGGTTTGCTCAAGCATTTAGTGGGGTATCGCTGGATAGTTTTTACAAAAAAATCACGTTTCAGCATCTGACCAAAGCAGGTTTGCAAAACATTGCTCAAACGGTAGAAACCATGGCCTCAGCAGAACTGCTCACTGCACACCAGCGGGCGGTTAGTATTCGCTTTGAAAAATAATGATGGACAGGGTACTATCAACTGTAGACTAATGAAGACATTTAACTTAGAAAAACTGGTTCGCCCCAATATATGGGCACTCAAACCATATTCTTCCGCCAGAGATGAGTTTGTCATAGAAGACGACGCTGCTGGACAAGAGCAAGCTGCTTTGACTTTTTTGGACGCCAACGAAAATCCATTGGGATCGGTAGGAAACACTCCTAACAACCGTTACCCAGATCCTTACCAGCGACGCTTAAAGCAGGCTTTGAGCCAAATCAAACAAGTATCCGAAACCCAAATTTTTATGGGCAATGGCAGCGATGAAGCGGTGGATTTGTTGTTTCGGGTATTTTGTACTCCTGGCCAGGACAAAATTATGATCACCCCTCCTACTTACGGCATGTACCAAGTAAGTGCCGACATCAACCATGTAGGAGTAGACAAAGTATTGATCAACGAGGACTTTAGCTTACCCGTGGAACAAGTACTGGAAACCGCTCAAAATGGCGATTATAAAATGATTTTCTTGTGTAATCCCAACAACCCTACCGGCAATGCCATTGCCACTCAGGCAGCATTTGAAAAAATATTGAGCGGGTACCAGGGCATTGTGGTTATAGACGAAGCTTATATAGATTTTGCCACTTTTCCTTCTATGATTCACTTGTTGGATCGTTATCCCAACTTGGTGGTTTTGCAAACCTTTTCTAAGGCCTGGGGGTTGGCCAATCTGCGACTGGGAATGGCGTTTGCCTCACCCGAAATCGTTGGTTTGCTCAATAAAGTAAAACCTCCCTACAACATCAATGGACTTACCCAGGACCTGGGCCTCAAGGCATTGCAACAGGTAGCCCAAAAAAATGAGTTTGTGGAAGAAATTCATCGCCAAAGGGCTTGGTTGTATGCTCAGTTGCCTCAGTTTGAGTTTGTCCAGAAAATATATCCTTCAGAAACCAACTTTATTTTATTCAAAACCGATCACCCTCAGAAATTATATGATTATTTGGTAAAACATCAAGTAATCGTGCGCAATAGATCCAACCAACCTTTGTGTACCGGATGTCTTCGGGTTTCGGTAGGTACTGAATCTGAAAACCATCGTTTGATTGACTTGATGAAAGCCTTTAAGAATTAAGTAACGCTTTCACAGGCCTTTATATTTTACAAATGTCAGGGCTAAAGGTCAATCCTGTTTAGCGCAAGCGCAGAGCTCCCTTTGGTCGGTTCCTTAAGAAAAAATTATTTAATCCTGGTTTAGACCTGTCAGGTCTGGAGCGACCATTTTTGGGCATTAAGGAAGCCGCATTGGGCTAAAGGTTTTGCTTTGCACTATTTATTATACAGTAAGTAGACCAAATACTATAACTACAGACAAATGAAAAAACGTGTACTCTTTATAGACCGGGATGGTACTATTATTATTGAACCTCCTACCGATTATCAGGTAGACTCTTTGGAAAAATTGGAAATGTACCCCAAGGTCATCCGTAACCTGTATCAAATCACTCAGCAACTCAACTACGAATTGGTCATGGTAACCAATCAAGATGGCTTGGGTACAGACAGTTTTCCAGAAGAGACCTTTTGGCCTGCTCACAACAAAATGTTGAAGACTTTAGAACAGGAAAATATTGTATTCGATGAAATATTGATTGATCGTACTTTTGAACACGAAAACGCGCCTACCCGCAAGCCTCGTACTGGCCTAATGACCCAATATGTGGATAATCCTGATTATGATCTGGCCAACTCTTTTGTATTGGGTGATCGCTTGAGCGATATGCAATTGGCAAAAAACCTGGGAAGCAGGGGTATTTTATTAAAAGACGAAGCCTCACCTCAAGACGGCTTGCCCGTCGCGCTTACCACGACCAACTGGGATCAGATCTTGACCTTTTTATTGGATTTTGAGCAACAACTACAAGGCAGAACTGCCCAGGTACAACGAACCACCAAGGAGACCGATATTTTGATTGATTTAAACCTGGATGGTTCTGGTCAGAAGGTGATGGATACTGGAGTTGGTTTTTTTGATCATATGCTGGACCAATTGGCTCATCACGGAAAACTCGACCTGGCCATCAAGGTAAAGGGAGATTTGCACATTGATGCCCACCATACCATCGAAGATACGGCAATTGCGTTGGGACAAGCATTTCGAGCGGCCCTTGGCAATAAAAGGGGGATAGAACGTTATGGTTTTTTCAATTTGGTGATGGACGAAACCCTGGCTCAGGTAGCCTTGGACTTTTCGGGCCGTAATTGGCTGGTTTGGCAAGCCGATTTCAAGCGGGAGAAAGTAGGTGAAATGCCCACCGAAATGTTTGAGCACTTCTTCAAATCGTTTAGCGACCACGCACAGTGCAATTTACACATTCGTTGTGAGGGCAAAAATGAACATCATATGATTGAAGCTATTTTCAAGGCTTTTGCCCGATCTATCAAAATGGCGAAAGAAATAACCGGACAGGAGATACCCAGTACCAAAGGGGTGATTTAGGCATTGGCCCTAATTATAATATTAAAAATAATATTGCATTATACCTGACAGATTTCGGAAAACTGTCAGGTATCAATTTGCTTAAAGCTTACTTTTCTTAAATAAAATTTGGAAGCATTTGACTTATAAGAACGCACTACATTACCAAAACCATTTCAAGTAACATCAAAAGTGGTGCTGTCTCTACGCAACTTCAACTCCCAACCAATCCATTGCTTTATCTTCCACATCAAACTGCCGTATCATTACCGCTGTTTCCGGCGATTGCTCATTGGCTTCTGTAATGTTTTGGTCTGCTGACAACCTCGATATGTAATCTTCTGGCATCAACATCGCATACTTTTCCAAGGATTCAACCCTACTTTCGCTATTCACTTTTGCTACCCACGCTTGGGTCTCAGGGGCAATTGGCATATTAAACAACCGAGCATCATCCAGTACATACTTGGGCTGGTATTTTTTCATCGCTTCTACCAAGTTCAATACCTCTTTTCGGTAAACTTGGTCTTCTAATTGGGTAGTATTTTCAGTCCAGATAATGGATAAAAAAAATTTACTACTATCTACCTGAATAATAGCAAATTGTGATTGGTAAGTTTTCTCCAACATAGTGTAATCTATTGTTTATTTTTCTCAATATATGTTTCTCTCAATATGGGTAAAGGCACCAATTCATCACTCGCTAGTCACCTAGTAAAATTACCGAAGGTACTTCATTGTAATTTTATAACTCAAAGCTTCTCTTCGCCAAATGATGTAACAGTTTACTTCAGTATTTACGTTATGAAACGGAAGTGGAGGGTTATCGGCCATAAATTTGATAGGTTTTCTCAATATAAATACTGGCCCAGAATTGATTACACATCCAAATGATAGGTGATGTGTCAACTTTGTAGGAAAGAAATAACTTTGAAAAAGTATCTCTACCAACTGTCATTATTTGTATGCAAGTATGGGAGAGTATCGTACTTACCTTGCCTTTATCAGCCTGTGTTGTCATAAATGATGCCTCCGCATAACAGGCTTTTCAGAGAGTCGGAAAAGAGTAAGCAATAGGCCATTTAACCACCAAGAAGGCTACACCAGAGCTCGATTTGATAGCAAAGCAATATCAGGGAAGAAAATGAAATACGAATAGATAAATGTAGGGGATTTTTAGGGTATGTGAATCCTCCAGCAAGTACTAGAGCACATTTGTAGTAAGTTGAAGAAAAGTATATAATTAGTTTTGATCAGGTATTTAAATAATCGCTGAGCTGGATCGCAATCAATAATAAAAAACAAGCCCTTGTTCTTGGTAGAATAAGGGCCTTGTGCTATTCCAAAAAAATATAATTCAATTTAAATGCGTAACTTGTACTAGTTTACAACTCGTAATTTTACAGCATTCAAACCTTTTCTACCTTCTTGTAATTCAAATTCGACGGCATCGCCTTCACGGATATCATCAATCAATCCTGTAACGTGGGTAAAGTACTCAGTTTGAGAATCGTCGTCGATAATGAATCCAAAACCTTTAGATTCATTAAAAAATTTTACTGTTCCTGTATTCATTAATAAAAAAAATGCTTTCTGAAACTTACGCTCCAGAGAAAATAAAAAATTCTTGAAGTGCAAAACTAACTTAAAATCCATTTATTCTTAGGTCATAGGCAAATTTATTTTTCAATTCTTTAAAAATTCTTTGTTTCAGGGTTCATTTTGAGTCAATTACACTTCATATTTTAGCATAAAGCATGATCAAAATTGGTAAGCTACTTTAAAAATCCCGAAAAAAAACGCAATTTAGCGCCCCAATCACTGATATTGAGGAAACCTGTTACGTATATATCCCTCAAAGTTGGGTGAAATATGACTCATCAGGTCTATTATACTTTATCCCTTATCTTTAGCAATGAAAAGTTTATTTATAGAACAAAGCGAGTATTCTCCTCGCGTACATTTTGATACCAAAACAAATATTTTTGAAATTTCGGGAGTTTCTTACAGCGATGATACCATTAGCTTCTTTGAACCAGTGCTTGTATGGCTACACCAATACTTGCAACAAAACAAAAAGCCTATTGAGATTAACTTTCGAATGAATTATTTCAATACGGGAACCTTGAAGCGTTTTATTACCATTATAAAAATACTGGAAGATTACTACAAGAGCAGCAAGGTTTGGACAGAGATCAATTGGTTTGCCCGACAAGATGATGAAGACATGCGGAGCTACATGGATGATTTTCAGGAATATTTTGAAATCATTCCTATTAATTTAAAATTCAGCAAAAATTGATTGAATTATCATTTTTTTTGCTTCACTTACCTTTCTTATGGTAAGTAAAGGTTTTCAGTTTGTAACAAACATATGTGCTCAAGAAATAGTTATGCCTGCAAATAAACAAGCGTAATGACACAAAAAAGCACTACTACTACGGTAAAAACTTGGGAAGTAAAAACCTCCAACATTCGTTTTAAAATCAAAAATGCCGGAATTCCTGTCACTGGTACTTTGCAGGGTTTTCAGGGTCGTATTCAGTTTGACCCTGAACACCTGGAAGAAAGCAGTTTGGAAGGATCGGTCACCAGTAATAGCATAGATACGGCCAATGCCATGCGTGATTTTCATTTACGTATGCCCGACTACCTGCGTGCGGCAAAGTTTCCTACCATCGTCATGAAGTCCACTCGTATCGTTTCATCGTCATCGGATGATTTTTTGGGTACATTCGAAATCACCATTAAAGGAAAAACCAAAGTATTCAACATTCCATTCAGCTTCGAGCACCAGACATTCAAAGCTCAATTTGAGCTCAATCGTTTGGATTTTGGCGTAGGAGGACGAAGTTTTGTATTAAGCAATACCGCAAAAATCACGTTGGAAATTGAAGTAGCTTAATAAATGATTGGCCTGATCGCACCTCTATTGATTTATCATCCATTGCTAATCAAAAATAAAACTTCAAATCTTTACTTTTTCCGAGTTTTTTTATAACAATCCCATTTTACAAAAAGTCATAGCAGTAGATGGAACGTAGAAGTTCATAAACATAAGTTAGATGGATGGAAACCTGATGCTTGATAAGCACCAGGTTTTTTCGAAAAAGCTGAAATATCAGAAAAAATACCTATCTTGCATTCACTTTATCTCCCAAATAAAAAGGAGATATTAGTTTAGGTTTAAAAAGTAGCGAAGCCATCAGGGCTTCGCTTTTTTTATTTCACTTTTTTGTGTGATGATGATTGACCAACCCCTGTAAAAGTTTTCTAAGTAATTTTTCTTTGACTAAGATGTTAAGCTCTTCATTAACATCTAAATAAGATTGTTTAGGTAAATTTACAATCCCCATTCCTCCCATGACTACTTCCCAGTATCCTCCCTCCGCTACTATTTTATCTCCAACAATCCTTAACTCTGTTTCATTCAAAGAAGTGGGTAACAAATAGGTTTCCTGAGTGTATTTAGAAACCTTAAGGATTTTTTTGAATTGAAAGTGCCCATCTTTAGTAAGACTCTTTTCTACTTCTATAACAGTCCCATAAACAAGGTCTTCATCAAAAAGGTTGTTACACTCTAGTTGGAAAATATAATCACCTAATTTCTGCACCTCGACATTACTCGTGCAAGCATCTCTAGGGTTGTAAATATAAATTTCAGAAGTTGGACGAGACATATATACACTATTTATACTCCATCACTCCATCTTTCAACTTGCCAAAACGCAGTTTAAAAAGATCACGAATGTAGTTTTGATGCAGCTTCCAAGGATCGCGATTTCCTTGCTTGGGAAGCTTATGACGGGCTCGAGTAAAATACCCCGAAGATAAATCAATCAATGGTTCATCGGTGTGCAGCGAATCTTGAGTAGCTCGAGGAATACAGGTTTTGAACTGTTTTTTTTGCATATAATTCAACAATCGGCATACATACTCACAAGCCAGACCAGCTTTGAGCGTCCACGAAATATTGGTGTAGCCAATTACTTGCACAAAATTGGGGATATCGCTCAGCATGGTTCCCCGATACACATACTTTTGGGTCGGATCTACTGCTTCGCCATCAATGGTCATCTTCATATCACTCAAAAACTTTACCTCTAGTCCTGTGGCAGTTACGATGATATCGGCCGACAACTCTACCCCTGACTGCAGTTGTACTCCCTTTTCGGTAAACGAATGAATATGATCAGTAATCACTCTGGCTTTGCCATTTTTCAGGGCGACAAACAAATCGCTGTCCGGGATAAGGCATACTCGTTGATCCCAAGGGTTATAATTAGGCGTAAAATGAGTGGCTACGTCGAAATCTTTGCCCAGCTCTTTTTGTAGGTTTTTAATCAGCATCTTTTTGGCAAAATTAGGCCTACGGCGGGCCAGCTGGTAAAAAAAAGTTTCCATTAATATATTGCGACGACGTACCAAACGATGGGCCATTTTACTGGGCAGGGCTTTCTTCAAGAAATTGGCAAATTTATCTTTGGCTGGTTTCGATACCACATAAGAAGGCGATCGCTGCAACATAATCACCTCTTCGGCCTTGTCGGTCATGGCCGGAACCAGAGTTACTGCAGTAGCTCCACTCCCAATCACCAACACGCGTCGATTGGTATAATCCAGGTCTTTGGGCCATTGTTGCGGATGGACAAGCAGGCCTTTATAATCTTGAATACCCTGAAAGTCAGGAGTATAGCCCTGATCGTAGTTGTAATACCCACTACACATAAACAAAAAATCACAAGTGTAGGTCAGCGTTTCCTGGGTTTGGGTATTGGTGGTGGTTACAGTCCATTGGGCCTGCTCCGACGACCAAGCCGCACTCATTACTTTATGGTGGTATCGAATTTTTCGCTCAATGTTTTCGTCTTTGGCCGTATCACGAATGTATTGTAAAATAGTGGCACCATCGGTCACTGACTTGGCATCTTGCCAAGGTCGAAAGGCATAGCCCAAGGTATACATATCAGAGTCGGAACGTACCCCTGGATAACGAAACAGATCCCAGGTGCCGCCCATGGCTCCCCGCATCTCTAAAATTGTAAAACTATGATCAGGGCATTCCTTTTGAAGGTGATATGCAGCACAAATTCCCGAAAGACCTGCACCTACAATAATCACATTTTGATGGTGGTTTGAGGTATTCAATTTTACACTATTTTTCTTGTAGATATCAAATTACAAAAGAAATTGTTTATGCAAATGGTTTTGAGAAGAAAATTAGCATCTGATTGCTACAATATTTGCCGGAAAAAAATCAAAAAGCAAAAAACCAAAAGCATATGAATTTTAGGGCAAGGTGGGTGCCTCTACAGGCAAACACCCACAAGAAAGTAAGGAAAGTCAATTACTCATACAAGACCATATCAATCACCAACACCGACGCCAAAATAACCAATCGCAAGGGGTCGTTTTCGGGTACAGTTACCATAATTTGCAGCAAATAATTATCGGCAGTCGTAAAGAATTCTTTGCCTGCTCCCGCCCATTTTTTACTAATTTTGGCCAGATTCTGACCCTCCTTCACAAAATTAAAATCCTTTTCTTCATTTTTGAGGATGGTATATTGCAGGGCACCTTGTGGGTCAAAAACATCAAAATCACCTTTGAGATTGACTTTGGGCTGTATTTTACCGACCAACTGATCGTTTTCATCCAATACCTCAATGGGGTCATGCTGAGATTTAGCGCCTTTGGGCCTGGTTACTACCAATAATTTAACGTCGGCTTGATCTCTCACAATGAGCTTGAAACTTGTACTGCTTTTTAAAAAATTCAAACGAGTGAGTTTGGCACCCAACGACAGGTTTTCTTCTCGGCATACCATTACCTTTTCTTGAGTGCGCGGATTGTATACGTCATATCTATTGCCAGCTTTGAGAAGGCCGGCCTGTTCTTCAAAAAAAAACAAGTCTAAGTTTAAAACTTCGTGCATAAAAATTTGTGGTCAGTTTGGGCAGAAAAACTAGAAAGTTGTCAAATCAATAGCGGCCCTACATTGCCTTTCAAGTGTACAGCACTGTTCCTTAACAAAGCAAATGTATGGCCTTTATTACTAACCTCTCTTAATTGTAACCGTTTTTCTAAGTTCGGCTCCGGTCTCATCAGTCGTCTCACCTCCTTTGAGGTTGATTAGCTGACTTTTGGATAATACCGTAAATTTTTGGTTTGTTTTGATCTTTTTCATGATTGATTTATTTAAATTGTTCTATTGTTCCGCCTTCGGCTTATTGTTATATGGTTTTATTGTTAAATTGTTCCGCTGCGCTCATTGTTAAATTGTTGCGCAAAGCGACGCAAAACTGTGAACCGTCACCCGTGGACTAAAAGCTAATTGTACCGCCTTGCGCTCACTTTTCATTTTACGTTTTACATTTTTCATTTAATTGCTACCAACTCCTAACTAAAAAAACTATGGACCGTCGACCGTGGACTATTTCACTCGCTTTCCAATATAAATATATACGGGGAAGTGGTCACTAAAACCACCTAAATACCTGCGTCCCGCATAAGTGCGATCAGGATACCCATTGTAACGTCCTCCCTTTTGTCTGAGCAGGTCAGGGCCATATACTTTTGCCGACTTAGACACATAGCGATATTGAGACTTACTTCCTTTGACCAACGCCTTGCTCAATATGATTTGGTCAAACAAGAACCATTGATCACGATAACAAAGCGACCCAATCCCTTTTTTGTAAAGCGGAGCCATGGCATTGTATAAGTTTTTACCTTTAGGTCGCTTAGCAAAAGCTTTGAGGCCTTGGGTAAGGCTAGGGTCAGTAGGATTGTCATTGAGGTCTCCCATCACAATCAGCTTGGCATTTTTGTTCGCATTCAATAAGGAATCAACAATGCTGCGCGTCAATTTTGCGGCCAATAGTCTACGTGGAGCACTGCGTTTTTTGCCCCCATAACGCGAAGGCCAGTGGTTCACAATGAGGTGCATTTCGTCTTCATCAAACTTTCCAGTTACCAATAATTGATCTCGAGTAATAAAATCAGGCTGGTTCTTGTCTACCAACCGATAACTCTTGCTAGAAGTCACTTTAAAATATTTGGGGCGATAAATCAACGCCACGTCTATTCCTCTACGATCGGGAGAAGGATAATGTACAATTTTATAGTTGTATTTTTTGAGGCGATCCGTATTTATCAAATCTTCTACCACCTGCTTGTTTTCTACCTCACACAAACCAATCACTGCTGGTGGCTCATCTCCCAACTTAGACAATACCAGCGAAAGTTTATCCAACTTCTTTTTGTAACGATCTGAATCCCACTGCTTTTTACCATCGGGTAAAAACTCTTCGTCATTTTTCTCGGGATCATCTACCGTATCAAATAAGTTTTCTACGTTGTAAAACGCAATACATCTTTGTTGATATTTGGCCTGAGCTACTCCTAAAGAGATGCTGCCAACCAACAATATGATCAAAAGTAAAGGCTTTTTCATAAGGTAAAGGTAATGATAAAATTGATTTGAAAGACGATTCAAACCTTGACATTATTGCTTCTTGATAGATGGCACCAATCATACACCACAGTACCAATGACTACGAACTAAAAAAGGCTGTCCCAGATATTTGGAACAGCCCTTTTAAATATATTTTATCTTATTGATTCAACATCAATTAGCGAACATACAGACGACGATGTACTTGCTCACCATTTTCGTCAATCAACTTCACGGTAAACAAACCACGTCCACATCCACGCAAGTTGAAATAAAGCGTCTTCTCTCCCTCTACGTCTCTGCTACGAACCAATTGTCCTCTTTGATTGTAAATCATCAATTTGGCTGGAGTTGGAGTAGCCACCTTCACGAATACCAAACCACGGGTAGGATTCGGGAATATTTTGCGAATATCTAACTTCAACTCACGGTACTTGATAATCTCAAAGTTAATTTGGCTGCTCTCGCCTTGGAAACCTTTCCCTTTGTCTTCAGTAAAAGGAGTGGCCTTCAAAGAATATTTGCCTGGGAACAAATAGTGACCGAAGTAATTACCCCAGAAATCACCAAACAACGTATAAGGAGCACGGTTCTCGATGCGCTTCAAGATGCGGCCTCCGAAATCAAATTCAAATTTCACGCTGCTTACGGTACCATCCGACAGGTTGGCTTGTACGGTCAAGATGCGTGAAGGCAAGTCATACAAGTTGATTACATCACCATCTTTGATCTCACGAATGGCACGATTACGCAAAGCATCAATCAAGGTATAGCTCTCTACACTTACACAAGCTGCTTCGCTGGCCTCCGCCGATACACTTACTGTACGTCCTTGCTCGTCGGTCCAAGTGACCGTCAACGTATTCACTGAGTCAGCCTGAGTAGTCAATGGATTGTCACCAGGTTGAGCAGTCAACACACCTGTTTGTCCCGCCAAAGCCCAGTTTACATCTACCGCTACGTTGTTAGGGTTATTGATGACCCAGTTACGGGTTTGAGCAGGATTGTCGCTACAGTTTGTAGTTACCGTCAATGGCAATACCTTGTTCAACCTCAATACAACTGATACTGGCAAGTGGTCAGAAACCGTATTGGCATAAGTAGCCGAATACACCTCATAGTGTACGGTTTCGGTATTGGCCACGTAGTTGTCAATCAGCTCATCTGATACCGAAATATGGTCAATCATATTGTCGCTAAATACAAACGAACGGAAACCTTGTAAGCTCAATGGCTTGGTCAAAATCTGATAGAAGTGATCATCACCAGGAGTTGGCGCATTGTCATTGGCATATTGCTCGTAACTTGATACCGTAGTAGAAATATTGGCTACAGTTTCGTCTACGTCGTCGTTATAATCTCCGGCCAATACAATGTTTGCTTTGGCATACTGAGTGTCTAACAATTCTTTCAACTTCTCTACATCATACTTACGCATTGCGTAACGTCCTTGAGCATCACGGCTGCTATTGGCACGCGCGTGGATGTTTACAAAGTGGAAACGCTCCGTTACTCCTTGGATCGTTACATCGGCAATCATCATAAATGGCAAACGACCACTGGCGTAAAAACGAGTAGGGTCAGCATTAGGGAAGCCTACCAATTGACTCGCGTCACCTCCATTATACAATGGATGAATATCAGCCAACAAAGTACGGGTTTCAACTACATTGATGGTTGATTTTTTGTACAAGAAAGCTACTTTCTGAGACTCACCAGGTACATTAGGAGGGCGAGAAACCGCACCTAGTTGAATTACAAGCTCGTAATCAGGCAATTCATTGGCCAAAGTTTGCATCAAGTTTTCATCTGCAATTTCCTGGAATGCATACACATCGGCATTCAACTGCTGAATGATGGCTTTGGCGTTTTCTTTCTGTAAGTTTTCGTCAGAAGGCCCGTTACCAGCGTTGCCAAACCACTCAATATTCCAAGTAACCACTTCCAAAGTAGCATCAGTACCTGAACCACCATTGCCTGGTACAAAATCGGTAGCACAAGGCAAATCAGCGGCAAAACGAGGCAACAATTGAGGAGTACCACGGAAACTACCAATTACCCCAGTTACTTCACAAACTTGAGGTTGCGTTTTGGTAATCAAAGAAGCCACATCTACATCTACTCTTACTTGACCTGACCCACTGGCATCGGTTACTGCATAATTTGAATTTCCAAACAAAAGGTCGCCTGGTCGTGGGAAGCTCACATCTACCACTTTTACCAACTGGCCTTCAAACTGCGCCAGCTGAGCCAATGTAATTACCTGAGGAGTGATGGTAATGGTAGGATTGTCTACCTTGGTGATGTTGGCTGGATCGATGCTACCCAATTGAAGTTGGTCGTTAAAAGCAGTCAAAGTAGCCGTAATGATCAATTGATCACCAATTTGGAAATTGGCTGCATGTACATCAGTATCAAAAACGGCAATACCACCCGTGTTGTCTTGAATAAAAGCAGGACCACCAAACTCTCCAACCGCAGTCAAAACACCCTCGATGGTTACTTGAGTACCTTGCGCTGAGGCACGCGCTTCGGCGATGGTTACTTTGGTAGGGTTTGGAGGAGTTACTACGCCACCATTTTCGGCTCCAGGGGTAGGCTCGGCTACCGAATAAGTATCGGTGTTCAATGCACCACCCTGTCCATTGGGTAAACGTTGGATAGATACAATGCTTGCATCTCCGTTCTGTGCTTCGTTGATTTGTTCCTGACCTGCATTCAATAATGCCAATAGTCCAGTATCATCGCTGTCGTTGGTATCGTATACCAAAGCATCTACCAAGTTATCAGTAGTAATGGCCGATCCATTAGGGAAACTGCTGGCTGGTGCTTGATACAAGGCTACCGCATCAGCGCCATTTTGAAGACCATTGGTGGTAAATGCAATCAAATCCACATTGGGAACCGAGGCACTACCAATTACGAAGTAACCTTGAGCATTGGTGCTAAATCCAGTCAAGTCAATGGCATTGTAGCTCAAATCGTTGTTACCGTTGTAAAGTACTACTACCAAGCCATCTAGCGAAGTGTTTCCAGCTCCACCATCATATAGTTCAATAAATTCGTTGGCGTCAGTACTTGGGTTATCTGCATCTACCTCATTGATGACCACATTTACTGGTTGGGCCACAGTGCCCTGAACGCGGTTCTCAACGCCAGGAGTGTTGATTGCATTCCCTTCGTCGGCAGTAGCCGTAGGAAAAGCAGGCAGGCCAGCTCCATTAAACGCATTTCTTACCCAATCGCTGGTACTACCCGTGTTGGTGCCATTAGGAATGCGAGAAGCACCTCCTACAGTAAAAGTAGCGCCATCGTACCCACGAGCTAAAACTACCTCCGCATAAGTTTGGTCAGAAGATCCACCGTCATTCACTGCAACCCCGTCAATCACTTTGTCCCAAGGAGTACTATCTAAGGTACCATCATTGTCGGTGTCCAAATCATCAGTAAGTGATCCGGTAAAATTCTCTACCAACAAAAAGGTGTTGGTTCCATTTTCAATCTGATTGTTCAACAATCCGGTAGTCCAGTACCCATTACCATCAGTAGTACCTATGGTAAATACTCGATCAATCGTACCTGCACCTGTACCGTCTCCCTCGATTACAAGTAATGTGTACGCGCTAAAATCGGTGTTGGCACTTCCTAAAAGCTCAATAAACTCATTGGTATCTGAACTTGTGTGATTGGCTACAAACTCATTGATCAACAAGTTGACCGCAGGAGCACCAAAATTTTGGTCGTTGTTGGGGTTTCCAAAAGTATTGGCCGCTGGAGCAACCCAGGTAAACTCCTCGTAAGTAGTACCCGTTCCAGTAAGCTGAAGAGAAAACCCTACTGCGGTGCTACTGCTCTCTGATACGCCAATATCAGTACTGGTCAATCCACTGGCGGGTCCGTTGGCTGCCGTGAATGAACCTTCATAACTCAAAAACTGTATTACTTGACCACTATTATTTACCAATGCAATTCCATCGGGGCCTCCGTTTTGGATGCCATTAGTAGGGTAAGTAACACTTACAAAACCAAAGCCATTGGCAGTATTAGGAATTACTCCAGTAAGGCTTTGCGTATTATAAGTACTCAAGTTGCTGCTAGAACCATTGTACAATACAATAGACCATCCAGTAAGATCAGTACCTGCGGGTCCAGCAATTTCAATAGCCTCACCAGCATCAGTGCCTGAGTTGTCGTAGTGAACTTCGTTGATAAAAACCGAAGTCTGCCCGAAAGTTACCATGCTAAAGCTGCATAGCAACAATAAGGTTAATAATTGTAATCGTTTTGCAAAATAAGACATAAAAATTTAAAGGTTAGACTGGGAAACACTTTCCATATAATCGCAAAAGTAGTAAGATCGGGTAGGATGATAGGTAGGAAAAAATTAACTTTTAATTAATTAAGGGTAATGCAACAAACTAAATAGGCTACTGATAACCAAACAGTTACATATGTGCAAGTTAGATATTAACACAAATAACATAATGTTAGCAAAACATTAGATTAACAATTTATTAACTTTACTCAAAAAGACATATTTTTAATTTCACTTGATAAAACAACTCAAGTAACATTTCCTGTAAAAACGCAGTCAAAATCGACGAGGTGAAATTGTAAAATTAGCGTAAAAGTACAATATTTATCTACGGGAAACATCCCTTGAATTTGTTCAAGTCTTATCGTATTTATTCAATATAAATTGACAAACGCTGATCAACGATGGTAACCTGATACCAGTATTAGCGGGTAGCACCATCGTCTACCTTGGCCTCAAGTGTTGCCTGAACACCGGTGGCTAACCTAGAAAAGAAATCCAACCCAGTGGCTTGCTCCAAAGCATCTACCGATACTCGATATTGCCCCCAATCGTTGGCGATGGACTGTGCATTGGGCATGTCTACTGCGATCACTCGAGTATCCGTGGTAATCCTTCTTAGGTCGTTCGAGCCGTTGGGCAATACCAGGATCACTTTCCAAGTATTAGAAGGTACCACTACGTTGCCATTGGCGATGGTGCTGGTCACGCCTCCATTGCTTCCGGTACCACCTTGCCCGTATCCGCCTGCTACAATGTACAACTCATTGCCCGCATCAACCAAGTCGCGGCAATACTCTTCCAAAAATCGCCAAGTTTCACGGTTATTACTTGGGGCCTGAGGAATCATGTTGGTCATTACAAAAGTGGCTGAATTGGTCAAGGCATTGCGGGTGCGATCGGCTGAAGGACACAAGTGCCCCCGATCGAAACCAGAACTACGGTAATCGTTTTGGGTAACCCGGTACCAAGCTTCGGGTACATCTATATCCGGCCGGAAATCATCTTGCCTTTCGGTGTTCCCTCTCCAGGTATTATCCAAGTGCCAGCTTACCCAATTGGCTTGCCCACGATCACGGTTATAAGACAGCACAAATTCATCTTTGATGATGAGATAGTTGGTAGGTGAGTTAAGATCAGATTCTGCATTACTGGGGTTACCCAGGGCTACGTGTACATCAGTAGGTATATCTGTAACCGGGTCTATTTCAGTCTCACTTTTAGATTGGCAAGCATTCAGCCAATAAAAGCCAACAATGAGCAATAAATAATATCTTATAGATCGTGTCATAAAGTTTGATTTTTTCATAACAAAGCAATAAATAAAACACCGATATCCCACATAATTTGCTGCTTATTTCTCTTTTGCCTGCGCACTCGCCCACGCTTACTTTTGCTGCTACCTGCCCCATACAACCCAAAGCCTCAAAACAGTTTGTCTTTTTTTGCCGAAATTTCAAAAAATGCCTAACTTTCGTTCCCAGACCATTCCCAAACACCCAAATAAAATGCTCAAGTAACCAAGCACATTTTTTGGCAAAACGGCTCGTAGACCAAATAGAAAGACAGTTAAACTTTATTAGCAAAATATTGTATTTTTTTGTTTTTATTAAATGATCACTCATTTTTATGATGGTTTTACTATTTTTGTTTACATTACAACTTTCATAATACATTTATTTTACTA
>CALDJV010001219.1 GCA_937899305.1 uncultured Cytophagaceae bacterium | reverse complement strand
ACCATTCAGAACTGGCCCAACGATTTGAATATGAACGAAAGATATTGGCCTCGTTGACGCACCCCAATATTGCCCAAATCATAGATGCAGGGGCTACTCCTCAGGGGGTTCCTTTCTATTTGCTAGATTATATCGATGGGCAAAATGTATTTGATTATGTCAAACAAAATCAGCTTTCGCTCAAACAGACTTTAGAATTATTTTTAAAAATTGCCAAAGCAGTACAATACGCCCACCAAAACTTCATCATTCACCGGGATCTAAAGCCCGCCAATGTGTTGGTGGATCAACGGGGTGAACCCAAACTGCTGGATTTTGGCATCGCCAAAGTCATGGAAAATGCGGCCCTGCCCACCCTCGATACCCAAGCTTTTTTGCTTACTCCTGAGTATGCCTCGCCAGAACAATTGGCTGGACAAAACATCACGATTACCACTGACGTGTATTTACTGGGTTTGTTGTTGTACGAGCTCATCACCTATGCCAAACCTTTTGTTACCCAAGGCAAAGACTTACTGGCCATTCATCAGGAACGACAAAAACAAGCGATCACCCCTCCACTAAAGTACATTCACCAACAATCGATACCTCGAGATACTACCGGTATTTCGGCCGACTTGGATGCCATTGTCCTCCAGATGTTGGCCTATGAGCCTCAGGAACGATATAGCAGTGTAGAAGCCTTGGTAGAAGACTTGGAAGCTTTACTGGCCAATCAACCCATTAAAGCCAAAGCCCATGATTGGGTATACCAGACCAAAAAATACGTGAGGCGAAACAAAACACTGGTAGGCTTGGGCAGTGCTTTGTTGGGTGCTTTGTTGGTTTTTACGTTATTGTACATTGTCAATATCAATCAAGCATTGGCAAAAGCTGAAAAGGCGACCCAAAAGGCCCAACGCTTTCAGAGTGAAGCCGAAAATGAAGCCCAAGTAAGCCAGCAAGTCAGCGACTTTTTAGTAGATCTCTTCCAGAGTAGTCATCCCGACAACGCCCGAGGCAAGGCAGTAACCGCAGAGCAAATACTCGAAAAAGGATATCAGAAAATCAAAAAGACCAAACAGTCTGCCGAAGTAAAGACGCGCCTGTTGATTACGATGAGTACCACCTTTAGGGCTTTTCATCAAAACAAAAAAGCGGAAGAAGCTACTAATGAAGCCATGTCTACTTATCTCAAAGAAAAAGATCCCAAACCACAACTGTTGGCTTTGCTTTATCAGGAAAAAGGGATCTTGTCTCGTGATACCGAGAAACCTGAAGAAGCCATTCAGTACCTCAATAAAAGCACTCAAGTACTGGAGAAACTGCCTCAAAGGTCAAAAAAAACCAATGAATTACTCAGTAGTTTATATGGCAAATTGGCTTATGTTTACCGCCAAAAAAGCGACCTTGACAAAGCCCTCGTGGAAGCCAAAAAAGGCTTGGCCATTCAGCAAAAAATCTACCCCAAGACCCACGTAGGCACTGCGGAGACTTTGTTTATCATTGCCGGGATTTATAAAAGTAAAAGGGATTATAAAACCGCCGAAAAATACCAAAGACAGTCACTGGAAATGTGCAAAGCCCTTTTTAAAGGAGCCCACCCAGGCATTGCTGCCAACCTTAACAGTCTTTCTTTCTTTTTAGAAAAACAAAAAAAGTTCAAAGAAGCCGAAACAATATTGCAGGAGGCATTGCAACAAAACCGACAACTCTACGGCGAAAAACATCGCAGTATTGCCACCGCTTACAACAATTTGGGTAATAATGCATTTGCTCAAAAAAACTACTCCGAAGCGCTCAAATATCACCAACAAGCGACCGCAATGTCTGAGCAATTGTTTGGCCGAAAGAGCAATGGAGTAGCGGTATATCTACACAATCAGGCAAGAGTAAAGTTTCGCCAAAAACAGGAGAAAGAAGCCATCATTTTGTTGCAAGAGGCCAGTCAAATCAATGAAATCAAAAAACGCACTAGAAACCTTGCCGGGAATTATTTATTGATGGGCAAAGTGTATTACCAAAGCAATGATCGCGTAACAGCAATGGGCTATTTTGAGAAAGCACAGCGTGCCTACCAGTCGCTCAAATCTCCTCAATCTGATCTGTTGGCCCGTACCAGTTATCACCTAGGCAAAACCCAATTGGAAAACCAACTTTACGCCAAAGCAGCACCCAACCTACTCAAAGCTTACGAGTTGTTTACATCACTCAAGCAGGCAAACAACATCAAGAAAACTTTAGAGCAGCTAGTAGTAGTGTATCAACACCTTGACCAACCACAAAAGCAGAAAAAGTTTCAGCAATTACTAGACTCGAGCAAATAATTGAACTTACTCATCTACATCACCAAACCACATTTACCCCGCAAGTATGAATAAACAAAATACTCAATTTACCTACATTTTTAATGAAGCTCTGGACTTACCCAAAGCCCAACGCCAGGCATACGTTGACAAAATGTGTGGCACCAATACCACGCTACACCAACGTTTGCTTGATTTGTTGGATTCGGCCGAAGAAGCTTCCGCCTTTTTTAACGATTTGCAAGCCGAAATGTATACTTCTTTAGTAACTCAGGAAGCATTGACTGGTACTGAACTATTGAACTACAAAATAGGCGAGAAATTGGGAGAAGGCGGTATGGCCACGGTATACAAGGCGCAGCGCATAGATGGCTTGTATGAGGGGGAAGTTGCTTTCAAGGTTTTTGACAAAGGTACCCACCACCCCGAATTGGCGAGCAGGTTTGAATATGAACGTAAAATATTGGCTTCGTTGAATCATCCTAATATTACCCCCATCATTGATGCGGGCGTTACCCCCCAAGGAGTTCCTTTTTATTTATTAGAGTATATAGATGGCCAAAATATTTTGAACTATGTTCGTCAAAATCAACTTTCATTGCGGCAAACATTGACTTTGTTCTTAAAAATTGCCGAGGCCGTACAGCACGCCCACCAAAACTTCATCATCCATCGAGATATCAAACCCGCCAATGTATTGGTCAACTCACAAGGTGAGCCCAAACTATTGGATTTTGGCATTGCCAAGGTACTGGAAGAGTCGTCGCTGCCTGGTACCGAAACCCAAGCACTACTGCTCACTCCAGATTATGCCTCTCCTGAACAATTGACTGGGCAAAATATTACTACAGCCACGGATGTATATTTACTTGGGCTATTGCTCTATGAACTCATTACTTTTGAGAAACCCTTTGACACTGTCAAAAAAGGCATTCTCAAAATTCAACAGGAAAGGCAGCAAAAAACGGTTGTGGCCCCACTCAAACGACTAAACCAACATCATTTATCCAGGAATACCACGGGTGTTTCTTCCGATTTGAATGCCATCGTACTCAAAACACTGGCTTATGAGCCCAAAGAACGTTACCATAATGTGCAATCATTGATAGACGACATCGAGGCATTGTTGGCCCACCAACCTATCAAAGCGCGTCCCGCAAATTGGGTATATAAGGCTCAAAAATACCTCCAAAGAAACCCTGCCATTGTCGGCTTGAGTTCACTGTTGGTAATTGCTTCCTTTGTATTTGCCCTGGTATATGTGATCAACATCAACCAAGCATTGGCCCAAGCCAAAGAGGCCACCCAAACTGCTAAAAAATTTCAAAAGAAAGCAGAGGGAGAAGCTAAAGTGAGCAAACAAGTCAGTGGGTTTCTTCAAGATTTTTTTATTTCAGGGCACCCAGATATAGCAAGGGGCAAGCCCGTCACGGTCAAACAAATACTGAAAAATGGTTTTAAAAGAGTCAAGAAAACCACGCTGGCTCCTGAAATAAAAGCAAGGCTATTGCTTACCCTGAGCAAAACCTTCAGGGGAGTCAGTGAATTTGTCCAATCTAATGCCTCCATCGAGCAGGCCATTCATTTAGCTGAAGACAAGCCTCTTGACAATCCGCTTTTACTAAGTGAGCTATATTACCAAAAAGCAGTCGTCTGTCGCAATCTGGAAAAAACAGATTCTGCCATTGTTTATGCCCGCAAAAGCATCAGATTATTAGAGGATATTCCATCCAAAACTACTGAGGAGTCAAAAATGCTGGGGAAGGTATACTCTCAACTTGCTTTTATATATAGTAGTGGCGGTAAAAACATTGATGAGGCCTTGATCTTAACTAAAAAGTCGCTCGCCCTCCAACAAAAGGTGTATGATGGTCCTCATTATGAAATTGTAGGAACCTTATTTGTGCTGGCCAAATTGTACCGAGGGAAAAAAGACTACAAAACCGGAGAAGCCTATCAACGAAAATCGCTGGCGATGTGTCAGGAAATTTACAAAGACCCACATCCTTGTGCTACCGCCAACCTCAACGATTTATCGTATTTTTTGCGCAAACAAAAAAAGTACAAGGAAGCCATCGAGGCCTTGGAAAAATCATTGAACTTAAGCAAGCAACTACACGGAGAAAAACACCGGGAGATAGCCGTTGCTCATTTCAATATAGGCCGTACCTATCAACAACAAAAACAATATGACAAAGCCAGAATGAATTACACCAAAGCGCTTGCGATGTATCGGGAAATTTTTGGAGAAGAATATTCTCTGTATGCATTTACTCAGGCGGGTATCTGTCAAACTTATATCGAAGAAAAGAAAAATTTGAAACAGGCCATT
Source organism: uncultured Cytophagaceae bacterium (assembly GCA_937899305.1). Taxonomy (GTDB): domain Bacteria; phylum Bacteroidota; class Bacteroidia; order Cytophagales; family Microscillaceae; genus Microscilla. The sequence continues at coordinate 12,585 of CALDJV010001219.1, read as the reverse complement.
GAGCTACTCAAAAAAACCATTGCTCTGAATCAAAAGAAAAAAAGAAAGAGCTCCCTGGCCAGCAATCATTATTTTCTGGGTCAGGCCTACACCCTCACTCAACAATACCCATTGGCTGAACCACCTCTACAGAAAGCCCTGCAATATTATACCGATAAAAAGTCCTTTCATAGTCTGGCAAAAATCCGTTATGCTTTTGGAGAACTTTTTTATCAGCAAAAAAAGTATCCCCAAGCCGAAACTTGGTTCCTGAAAACAATCCAGGATTATGAACTCAAAAAAATCACTTTTGAACAAGTTCAACCTACCTTAGAGGCCTTGGTCAAGTTGTATGATAAGACGCAACGCCCTGCTCAAAAGGCCAAGTTTGAGCGATTACTTACTCAGCAACTCTAAAAAACAAGTTTGTTATTTTGCCTACAATGCACTGGCCTGGGTCTTTCCACTTAGGCTTTTTTATTTTTTTTCTGGTATAGCCCTATGAGAACAACAAATAAACCACATGAATAAGATCAATTACTTGAAAATACTTACCCTTTTGGTAGGTATGTTTACTCTCATCGGGCAATCATCGCAAGCACAAATCAGCAAAGGAAAGTGGCTGGTTGGTGGAGCGATCTCTTATCAAACTGGCAGTGAATTTGAATTTGCCGGGCAAAAAATCAGTGGCTTAGGTTCTGATGTAAGTGCCTTTGCTTTTACTCCTCGGGTAGGCTATGCGCTCAGCGACCACTTGGTAGTAGGAGGACGCTTGGGGCTGGCGTTTGCTTCGGAAGAGCAAAACGTAGCTGGACAAACAGTAAAATTCAATGCCAATGGCTTTGCTATCGCACCATTTGGTCGCTATTATTTGCCCTTAGGCAACAAGGCCTATTTCTTTGGTGAAGCGGCGGTCAACATTGGATCTATTGGCCTCAACAGTGACGGGCAGCGCCTGCTTTCTTTTTCACTGTTTCAGGTAGGCATCAGTCCTGGCTTTGCCTTTTTTATTACCGACAAAATCAGCATTGAACTGATGGTCAACGGTATTTCTTTTTCTTCTCTGAAAGAAAAGGATGCCAACGAACCAATAGATGCATTTAACCTGGGCCCTAACTTTGATCAACGAGATCCGACTTTAGGTATCCAATTTTTCTTCTAAGTAATGATAGAAAGATAACCTTTCGATTTCACAAGTTGGAAACATCCACTTTATTGATCAAAAACATTCGTCGGTGGACTATCGACTGCCGACTGTGGACTAAAACGAACCCTCAACTTGAAGTCAAAACGAAACTTTATTCTTTCCGAATTGCTAATTAAACCATTTATTCACCCTCAAATCTTATTGTCAATTATGAAAAAAATAATTGTAAAAAATATCTATCTATTCAGTTTAGGTTTATTACTAATCACTAGCTGTGCTAAAAAGAACGACGACCCTCAGCCCGAAAATACCGAGCCGTTTAGCAGTGTTTTGACTGAACGTGAAGAGGTAATTCAAATTCCAGAGGCATTTGCCAATAACAACACCAACCAATACGCGGTAGAGACCCGAAGTTATATTGGAAGCACCAACGCATTTTTTGGTTTTTACCGTGGTTTTTTGGCCATTCCTCAAAACACCAACGCCAATGGCAATGGCATCTGGACCTGGCAGGGCTTTGATGGTAGCGAAATTACCTATACTTCTACGCTTACCAATGGAGTGTACCGAGTAACCATGAAGGTGAAAGAAGCCAATGGTGAGGTGTATACTATATTTGAAGCTACCGAAAGACAGGACGGGACTTCGGGGAAAATCACTTGGTTTGACCCTGAAGAATCAGGGGTTATTGAATTGGTAATGGATTGGAAATACGAAAATGGTTTGTTTACCAGCACCATCGAGTCTGACGGGCAACGTATCGTGAGTGAGTCGAACGATAATTTGTCAGGAACAATCAAAGTATACGAAAACAATGTATTGATTTTTACCGCCAACTGGCAAAGCACTGGTGCAGGCGAGTGTGTGTCTTACAACAATGATGGCACTCAAAACGAAGCTGGAAGTTGGTAGTTTTTAGTTTAAAAGTCCACAGTCGATGGTCCATAGTCAACAGTTTTACGTTGCTTTGTGCAACCCGAAGTCCTGAGCAAAGCCGAAGGAACTAGCCATAGGACAATGAGCCGAAGGCGGGACAATAGAAAAGGGCTGTCTTGTATTGAGACAGCCTTTTTATTTCGATAAATCTAAATGTATTTTTCGAGCTTTAACCAATCTTCAAGTTATTTTACGGCCATCAATACCAACTTGGCTGGCCCCAGTTCCAATACTTGGTAGGTACGTCGTTTTTTTATAATCAAAAATGTTTGCTTGTCTTCAGTCTTCCATTGCCATTGATAATCATAACCCGCCGGGCCACGATCGTTGCCACATTTACGCCACCGATGTTGAAATAGCTTTCCTCCCAGCTTGATCTCCATTCCACTGTATTTGTGGTGCATGGTGATGTTATTGGCATCGGCTGTTTTATAAGGACGATAGGTAATGACTCCACCTTTGGACTCTTCGGGCGAAAACACCCAATGTTGGTATACATACTTTTTTTGTATTTGTCTCCTACAAAGACAGTCATCATCAGTTGACAGGGCCGCATTCCCCGAAAAATTGAAAGCAATTAGCAACGAAAATAAGAGCGTATTCATGGTAAAGTGTTCAAGATTTTTGGATAATGATTTGCCTCTAAGACAAGGCAAAATGCCAAAGGGAGTAGTGGACTCCATTTTTTATTATTTTTATTCTGACTGATAGACTAAGGCGTGGTTTATTCTTTTCAGATTACTAACTTGCACCATTGATCATTAAATACTTGCTGAATGTCGTTGGATAACCCCGCTATTGATATTGATAAATTACGCGCTTTACTTTTTAGCAATGACTCTCAAAACATAGAATTGGCATTTGTAATTGGAAAAAACTATCCTGAATTTCAAAAAATACTACAACAATTGAACGTTTTTTGGGAGGCAGTGGATTTGGAGGGTGATCAGGAAATTACGTTTCAGGAGGTAGCCTACATGAAACGTTGGTCAAAACTAAACCTGCGATCTTTCCAGTTGAAACACTTGCCTGACGAAATCCAATTACTTCAAAATTTAACCACACTGGATCTCACGAATAACCAATTGAGCGAATTACCTCAGGGAATGACCCAATTAGCTCATTTACAGTATCTTAATCTTAGTAAAAACGCCTTTGAACAAGTACCCGAAGCTATTCAGGCATTTGACCACATTCAAGAAATCAATTTCAGTTACAACCAAATTCGGCAAATACCTGATTTTTTGGGGCATCTCTCGTCACTACAACGGCTATATCTTGCTGACAATAACATCGAGCAATTACGCTTTGCGGAGCATAAACTAGATGCATTGAAGGTATTGGATATTTCAAACAATCAGCTCGCTGTGTTTCCCGAGTTTATTGGTCAACTGCCCCAATTATGGGAGTTGGATTTGTCATTTAATCAGATCAAAGCCATCCCATTGGATTTGCCCAACCTCAAAAAACTAAACATATTGAGACTCAAAGGAAACCCATTGCCTAAATCCCAAAAACAATTGATCAAAAAAGCATTTGCCAATACCCGCACCAAGGTAGTACTTTAGGGAGTATCCAAAAAATAACATACCCAATTGATACCCGTTCTTTCGCGCATATATTTCGTTATTTTTATTACCCGTAGCACAGCTATGGGTGCAAAAAATAGCCTCATCTATCCGCAAAATCACTGGCTTTAATGGGGAGACTATTTCTTGCATCCTCCCTTAGCGTGCGCGCTGGCGTACCAACAACAAATAAAACCTATGGAACATTTATTTAAGAGTTACCCTAAAATACCCGAAAGCTGGGATAATTTAAAGCTTACCGAGCAGGATCATCGCCTGCTCAAAAAAACCGAATGGGTGGTAACTGAAAAGATTCACGGAGCCAATTTTTGTATTTTGGCCAATGATGAGCAAAGTCATTTTGCCAAACGAAAAGCCATATTGCCCGAAGAAGAAAACTTTTTTGGCTACCACAATTTGCGTACAACGCTGGCAGAACAAGCCAATCTGTTGTTCAATGAAGTACTCCAAGTCTACCAAGATACCATTGCGGTAGCCATTTACGGTGAACTATTCGGAGGAGCGTATCCTCACCCCGAAGTGGCTCCAGTGGCCCAGGTTCAGGCCATTCAAACGGGCGTTTTTTACAGTCCCAATATTCATTTCTGGGTATTCGACCTCTTGCGCATCACCGATACTTCGGCTTATTACTTGGGCTTTGATGAATTGGTAACTTTTTGCGATCAAGTGCAAATGCCTATGATACCGGCTTTATTTCGGGGTACTTATCAAGAAGCTCAAAACCATCCCATCAAATTTACCAGTACGATCTCAGGAAGTTTACTTTTGCCTGAGTTGGAAAATAACTGGGCCGAGGGGGTGGTCATCAAGCCGGCCGAACCCATTTTACTTGACACGGCCAAGGGCTGGATGAGGCCAGTGATCAAGAAAAAGACCGCACTTTTTAGTGAGGACCGTCGGTATCATGAAGCTCAAAAATGGGCTGGAGAAACGGGAGCCACTACCTTATTGGGAGAAGTGATGGCCTCTGCCCAAGCTTTAGTAAACGAAAACCGACTCCATAATGTATGTTCAAAAATTGGCCAGGTAGATTTTCAAGATGCCTCACAACGCGCAACCGTGCAACTGGCCTTGGAGACCGATGTTTGGGAAAGTTTTTGGGAACATTTGGGTGAGTCTTATTTCAAGCTGGGGGTAGAAGAGCAGCAACAAGTCAATGAAGCAGTGCATACTGCGGTAGTTGCATTGGTTGATCGTCAATAGACCGAAAGCATCACTACGAACGAAGTAAAAACCAAAAATATAGGAAGCTGTCTCATAAGTCAAATGTCACCAAATTTTCTTTAACAAAAACAAGGTTTTGGCAAATTTATACCTAACAGGTTTTAAAAGCCTGTCAGGTATAGTATAATGTATAAAATATTATTTTGCTTAAAAGTGATATACTTACCCTTTTTGCTTTCGTAATTTACGAATCAGGTCGTATTTGTAATCGCTGAGGTTTTTCTCTAAACCTACTGGATAACTGTGTGGGTTCATAAAACGTTTGACCCCACTATGAAACTGCTTTAACTCTGCGGCAGCATGGGCTTTTACCTCGTTGATGCTTGGAACTTGATATACTAGTTTGCCCTCGTCAAACAAAGGCTGAAGCAATTCTTGATAGGTTGCTTGGGGGTCAATGGCTCGCTGACGGGTAACATCCATGGGGTCGATCATGCTTGGGTTTTCGGGTACGCCATCTACTTCATTATAAATCATATCGCCTACATACTCCCCTTCTCGCTGATAACGACGTACCTGCAAGATACCTGGATTGGAAACCTTCACTACTTGTTCGGATAGTTTTACTTTGTAGTCCCAGTTACCCTCAGCATTGCGCAAAGCAGCAATTTTATACACGCCTCCTAAAGCAGGCTGATCATAAGCAGTCACCAACTTGGTACCAATGCCCCAAACATTGATTTTAGCATCTTGCTGCTTCAAACTGGTAATGATGTTCTCATCTAAATCATTGCTGGCCACAATATTGGCATCAGGGAAACCACCTTCGTCTAGTATTTTACGCGCCTCGGTACTTAAATAGGCCAAATCGCCCGAATCCAAACGTATACCCATCATTTCGTGGCCGTTTTCCCGTAGTTTTTTACCCACTTCCACCGCTTTTTTCACTCCTTCGATTGTATCGTAAGTGTCTACCAAAAACACACAGTTATTCGGCATCACACTCGCATAGGTTTCAAAAGCGTCCAATTCGGTGTCAAACGACATTACCCAGCTATGGGCGTGGGTTCCTTTCACCGGAATACCAAACAAACGCCCCGCCAATACATTGGAAGTAGCATCACATCCTCCTATGTAGGCAGCGCGACTGGCGGCCAATCCCCCATCTATTCCCTGAGCTCGGCGTAAACCAAACTCCAATACTGGCTCTCCTTGAGTGGCTAAGTTCATCCGAGCGGCTTTGGTAGCTACCAAAGTTTGATAATTGACAATATTCAACAGAGGAGTTTCTAACAATTGGCATTGGGCTATGGGGCCTCTTACTCGAATGAGGGGCTCTTGGGGAAATACTACGGTTCCTTCGGGCACTGCCTCTACACTACAGGTAAATTTCAGATCTGCCAGATAATCCAAAAATCCTTGCTCAAACAAAGGCGCACCGTTGTTGCCCTCAATAGTAGACAAATAGGAGATGTCTTCCTGAGAAAACCTGAAATTATCGAGAAAATCAATGACGTATTCCAACCCACAAGCGATGGTAAAACCACCTTTGAAGGGGTGACGACGGAAAAACAGGTGAAAAACGGATTCATCTTCCGAACGGCCCGATTTCCAGTAGCCATAGGCCATCGTAAGTTGGTACAAGTCGGTTAATAATGAAAGTGAGGTTTGGTAGAGGTCTTTAGTTATTTTCATTGATTTCCAGAGTTCTAATTTAAAATTGAAGCAGGTAAATTAGAAATTAAAAACTAAAAGTGAAAAGTGTGAAATAAAAAATCGAAGGCTCCTTCTCTGGTTAATTAAAAAACAGCCTTATCAGGAACCATTGCGCAGGCTTGAGGTTAAAATTCCTGAGTATCAAACGACACCCCTTTTTCGTCCAAATATTGCTCAAATGCTCGATGTGTTTTACCAGTTAGATGATAATCGAAACTATGGGTCCAATCTTTGGTTTTCACCCTTAATCGGCGGCCATTGTCTACCCTGCTACGCACTATTTCTAAGCTTCTGATTTCACGAAAAGATGCAGTAACGACGGACCGGGGCAAAGCAAACATTTTGGTAACATTTGCCGAGTTTTGCAGCACTGTATTTTGCTGTTCAAAATTATGAAAATGGAGTTTTTCGTTTTTAATTTCATAATAGGCGGGCATATCTATCATCATAAACCATTGTAATAATGGTCCAATAATGAATAGGGTAACGACCGCAGGCCAGACAGATTCTACCATAGGTTGAAAAGGCACTCCACTCACTGCAATGATTCCAATTACGTAACGATTCGCGAGTATTTCAAAAACACGATATTTTTCGCGAAAATCTACCAGTGCTTTTTTGAGTTTTTTCCTTTTGGGCAAGAATACGACAGGAGTAGCTTCTAGTTCGTTCACTTCTGATGTTATCATACTTAAGAGTTTAAGATCACTATAATATATATAAGTATCAATACGCATCCTCATTCAGTTAGGTTTTTAGAAGTTGACCCGCTGTCACTTACCATTAAATCACCTGCCCCTCTACCCTAGTGCAAGCATCAAAGGTATACTTATCAATTATTCGTCAATTTTGGATTTAAATTTTGCGGCTACTTTTGCAAATCCTTTGGCATTGGGGTGTAACTCATCGGCCCATTCATTCTGGTCAGTCAATGTCCCTCGCAAGTCTAGATAATGCGCGTTTGTATATTGGGCTACTACCTCCGAAATGCTTTCATTCAAATCGTCAATGAGTTTTGTTTTTACGGCTTCTGGTTTGGCAAAACCTCTTTTTACCAATAATTGATGTACGGTGCCTTGTTTGTGTACCATATAGTCGTAGCCACTTACAATGATTTTTTGGCACTTCATCCCCAAGTCTTCCAAGGCCTCTTTGTACAGTTGGGTGATGTCTCTTTTGAATCCAGTGTAATATGAAGTAAAAAAATCTGATTCATCAGCGGTTGTCTTCACGATTTCCTTCAAATACTTTTCAAACAGTTCGGTACCCCCTGCACTCAGTAGCACTACTTGAGGTTGCTCGATGTTGACCAATTTCCTGAAGTCATTGTCTTGGAGTATGCCTCGCATTTTGCTCCCGGTTTCGGCAAAGCTGTATACATTGAAATGCTCCCCCAGGTAATCGGCCACGTCTTGAGTATGATGGTCATTGAACCAGCTATCACCTTCTATCAACACTTTGGTTCTTTCAGGGAAACGTTCCAGGTTTTGGTAGTATTTCTTTCCTCTTTCTATAATGGTTTGTTGGTTTTTTAGGTAGCCTTTTATTGGCTTTCCCAAAACAAATACCAGCACCAATACCAATACCAGGAGTATCAATGCAGGCACATAAAACTGACCAAAAATCAGGGCCAATATCCCTCCCAAAGCCAGCACTCCCAGAGCAATGAGTTCAAATAAAATCCATTTGTATTTTGGATGGCCTATGATTTGGGTCCCGTCGGCTTCGTCAATAGCCACACGATCAATGATCTGCAAAATAGACTCATTCAATTCGCCTTGACGGTTTTCTCTTTCCCCTTGACTCACCTCCTCCTCGAGTAGGCTTTCTTGTTGAGATTCTATCTCGTTTACTTTTTCAAGCATTTGGGGCATGGGCGCCAAATGATCTTTGAGTTTCTCTACGGCCAATCGTGGGTCGCGAGTCAATAAGTTTTTCAGATATTTTTTGTCAGATTGATTCATTTCCTTGGTATTGGGTTATAAATAGCCTTCGTTGTTGTCCAAAAATGAGGGTTGCCTGATCTGCCTCATGATACCTAAAACGTGGCTTGGGTATTCTTAGAAACATGTAGATAACTGATAAGCTTCAAAGAAGTTTTTTATTTTGCAGCATCTGGCAAACTAATTTGAGATCAACACTGAAATACTTTTACATTTCACGAGAGGGTGGTGAAAAGAAGTACAAAAGACGAGCCTAAAGTGAGCGTTTTTAAAACTTGAAGAATGATTGATTGTTTCGCCTTCGGCTCATTGTTGCATTGCGCAAAGCATCGCAAAACTATGGACCATCGACCAATGCTGTTTCCTTAATGACTCAGATATTTGATGGCAATATACGAAAAAACTCCTGCATCATTCCAAGGTTTTGAAATGCGCTTTTTTAGAAACCTCTAATTACATCGCTGACAATCAATAATTTAATATATTCAGATATTACTATTTTCTTGGCTTCAAAACCAGTACGCTCCCTGTCCTTCCGAACCTTGGTGAGGATGAAGTTGGAATGCACGAAATTTCGTCGATATCTACTTCATCCTCATATACATTCGGAAGGACAGGGCAGGTATCGAATGGGAATGCTACAACTAAGAGATGTAGTTTTGAATAAAATAGGAGTATATTGTATAAGTAAATAATCACTATTCATTCAAGCTCTTAAGGAAACAGCATTGGACCATCGACCGTGAACTAAAGAAAAAACTACCAACTCCTGACTCCGAACTACTAACTAGACAAAAACCGTAAACTATGACTCCATATCAAGTAAAATATCATTTCCCAACTGGCAATCCAGCTCCATTCGATCTACATTTTGAGGGTCATTTTTTTATCAGTGCCCAGGGACTTTCAAATTTATCTACCGATCTCAACGACTTTTCAATTGATCGGTTATCCGAAAATGTACCTATGGGTTACAAGACCATTATTGTGAGCAAAAGAATGTTACTCTTGCAGAGAGGAGATACCATCAAAACTTGGGAACAGCCAAGCATTGATAAAGGTAAAATCAAATCACACTATTACGCTTTGAGTAATCAGGAATATACTTACTTTGATGTAAGTTGGCAACAAGACGTACAAACTGACTATATCTATAAACCATCGGCTCAAAATCAAAGTTTAGATGCTTTACAGTGGAATGACTTCAAGGCTTGTCATCAATATTCAAAAGCCCACTCAGAGCAATACCACGATTGGGTTTTGATTTCAAAAATCATAGATGTAATACCCTGGCATTGAACATTATAATTTATGCAGTTAGGAAAACAAATCATAGGCCCCAATAATTTTTCGTTTGACTATTTTCTAGATGGAGGTGTCATTGCCTGCACTTGTCCGGAGTGTGGCTCTAAAATCACCCTGCCCATTAAAATATATCAGTCAGGCCATTCGGTGGAATTGCTTGAAGAAGAATTGATTCAAGATTTGGTGAATGGTAAGATCATCAATCTCAATGATAAACCCCACCAGGCCCACTGGGGGAAATATGTGCTCTGGAAAGTAGGTGCTGCCTATGAATTTATCCATTGTCCAGGCTGCCATCGTCAGTTGATTGCCATCTTTGGCATGGGTGAGCTACAACCTGGACTAGATCAGGTTCAGTTCAAAGGGATTTGGTATATAGAACACCATGGTTAGAAAAATAGTCACCCTTCACTTTTTCAATAAAAATGAAGGGTTCTAATTAAACCTACGACAATAAAATTACCTACACTTGATCATTGGCCATTCTTCGTTTGGTCAGGTGTCCGCTTAGGCTGGTGCTAATCAGGGTACCCTGCGCTCCCCGGTTCAGTTCAGCCGCATTGCCCTCATCGGTATCAATGTGCATCTCCAGTTTGTATTTTGGCGATACCCGAATCAACACATTGCCAAAAGTAAGGCTGCGTTCTTCGTTGTTGATGGCTACCTCTACCACATCACGATCCTTTACTCCAAAAATATCGGCATCTTCGGGCGTCATGTGGATGTGTCTCCAGGCACAAATCACCCCTTCTTTGATATCCACCTTATTGCCATTTTCGGCCAACAGTGTAACACCAGGGCTGTTTTCGGTATGGCCAGATTCACGAATGGGGGCATCAATCCCCAGGAAGAATTCATCGGTACGAGAAATTTCAACTTGATCTTTGGAACGTGTTGGCCCCAGGATACGTACCCTTTCCAGTTTGTTTTTAGGGCCAATCAACGTCAGCGTTTCATTGCAAGCATACTGGCCTGGTTGTGATAAGTCACGGTATTTGGTCAATTGATACCCTGCTCCAAACAAGGCTTCTACGGTTTGTTGGGTCAGGTGAATATGACGGGCCGAAATCGCAATCGGAATGGTGGGAATGATATTGACTTTGTGTTTTTCTTCAATCAATTTGGCGGCTTGTTGGGCAATGGCGTACTGCTCATCAGTAGCAGCCACCAAAATCTTACAACGGCTATGCCCCATAGAAATGTCTTGTATCGGCTGCTCAGGGGTCAGGTTTACATCCCGGTTTTTGTCTTCGTTGATGATGGCACCCAGAAAGTCTAGTCGTTGCGATGAACGGTGGCGAATGGTCGTACTATTTTCGCCAATACCTCCCGTAAACACAATGGCATCTACCCCACCCATCAGTGCCGCATAGGCTCCGATGTACTTGCGCAAACGATGCGAAAAAATGTGAATGGCCAAGCGAGCCGATTCATCTCCTTCGGCCGCTCTTTTTTCAATATCCCGCATATCACTTACTCCGGTCAGGCCTTTCAAACCACTTTCTTTATTCAACAAGGCATTGATTTGCTCCATCGAGAGCTGTTCTTTTTCCATTAGATAAGCCAAAATCCCTGCATCTACATCGCCCGAACGCGTCCCCATTACCAAGCCTTCCAGAGGGGTCATTCCCATACTGGTTTCTACCGAACGACCATATTCTACCGCACATACGCTGGCTCCATTGCCCAAATGACAAGTAATGATTCGTAAGTTACGCACATCGCTCTTAAGGTACTGAGCGGCACAATTGGCCACAAAATCGTGACTGGTACCGTGGAAACCATACCGACGAATACCGTGTTTTTCTACCACGGTCTGTGGCAACGCGTACATTTTGGCTCGTCGAGGCAAAGTAGCGTGAAAAGCGGTATCGAATACGGCTACATGAGGCAAATTGGGCAAAAACTGACGTGCAATTCGAATCGCCAACAAATTGATGGGATTGTGTAAAGGGGCCAAATTGGTAAGTTCCTCAATGGTAGCCTCTATGTTGTCATCAATGAGCACTGGCTCGTCAAAATGTTCTCCCCCGTGTACTACTCGATGCCCTACACCAAATAGCTTCTCGGGATCAATCTTTTGTAAGAGTAAAGGAAACGCCTGTTCCAAGGCCTTGCGATGACCGCTTTCATTGCAAAGGATGGTAGCCTCATCATCAGAAAACCAAAGCTCAGGTTGGGCTTCCAGAATTCGTTCAATTTTAAAGGTTAAAAAACGTTCTCCGGTTTGGGCCTGAATGATTTCGCCTTTGATAGAGGAACTACCGCAATTGATGACTAAAATTTGCATATTCAAAAACTAGATAGGTTCGAGAAGTTGATGAGGCGTAATTTATAAAAACAGGAAAGGTTTTACCAGTTATTTACATTAGGATTTGGTAAATGCTCAGTTTTAACGGTTGGATGCAAATATTTCGTAAAATGATTCAAAAAAACGACTTTCCTGATTGAGAAAAGTCGTTTTTGGATTTCATAGGTTTGCCCTTTAGTTTGCTAGAGATGATACTGTACTCAGAACGAGTTCAAGGCTAATTCACCAGAATTTTCTTGATGATTTGATTGACTCTTAACTTTCCAGCAGCATCGACATACTCCACTATACAAGTCACCAGTAACATATGGTGATTGGTTTTAGCAGGCAAAGCAAAGCGTGCTGTTTGACCAAGGTTACGCTCATCATCCATCACTTGTTCGCTCAATAATTGCCCATTGGCATCCGTCAACCGCAGGGTGACCTTCTTTACCGTCATCTGCTTAGCTCGACTTTGGCCTTATGTAGCATATGTTAAAATATGCTGCATATGCT
>CALDJV010001218.1 GCA_937899305.1 uncultured Cytophagaceae bacterium | reverse complement strand
CCTTGTGGGGGAATTAAAGGGGGCTTTCGTGGATTACCACCACATACCTAAATCCCTAAGGAAACAGCATTGGTCGACGGTCCATAGTCGACAGTAGCGCAAAGCGGAACCTTTAGTCCTGAGCGAAGCCGAAGGAACTAACAATTAACCATCAAAAATCAATCATTATGATAGTACATCGCCTCGCCATTTAACCCTGCAACAGTAAGCCGAAGACGGAACAACTAGGTTTGAGTCATAGTAGCGCAAAGTAGTACAACTTTGCAAGTGAAATATGGTACAAAAGTACTAAGTAATTTTTAGTAGCAATCAAACGAGATGCAGCTATGAATGATCGATATTTATGTAAAATGGATAAATTGTGACATCTTTGTTCATCAGATGAGTATCATTCCACTGAAGCATAAAACAAATTATATTGATGATTAAAATTGACGGAAAACAAACTGCCCTCGATATTCAACAAGAAATAGCTGAAGAAGTTGCCCAAATAAAAGCCAACGGAGGGAGAGCCCCTCACCTGGCTGCGGTATTGGTGGGTAATGACGGCGCCAGTGAAACCTATGTAGGACACAAGGTGAAGGCTTGTGAACGAGTAGGTTTTGAATCTACTTTGTTGCGTTATGAAGACACCATTACTGAGGCGGAACTTTTGAAAGTAGTAGAAGACTTGAATCAAAACCCTGAAATTGATGGCTTTATTGTGCAGTTCCCAGTACCAAAGCACATCAGCGAAACCAAAGTAGTAGAGCACATTGCACCTGCCAAAGATGTGGATGGTTTGCATCCGGTAAACATTGGAAGAGTTGCTAAAAACTTGCCTGCTTATATTTCGGCTACCCCAATGGGAATTCTTACCTTATTGGAACGTTATAAAATAGAAACTTCGGGCAAACATTGCGTAGTGTTGGGCAGAAGCCAACTAGTGGGACGCCCATTGAGTATCTTACTTTCTCAAAAATTAAACGTGGGCAATTGTACAGTGACGGTATGTCATAGTCGTACTCCTAACGTAGAACAGTTTACCCAACAAGCCGATATTTTGGTAGCTGCTATGGGCATACCCGAGTTTGTAAAAGCCGATATGGTAAAAGAAGGTGCAGTCGTGATTGATGTGGGAACTACCCGAGTAGCAGATGCTACCAAGAAAAAGGGGTTTCGTTTGGCAGGCGATGTAAAGTTTGATGAAGTAGCCGATAAATGCAGCTACATTACTCCTGTACCAGGTGGAGTAGGACCAATGACAGTTACTTCTCTTTTGCAGAATACGCTATTGGCAGCCCAGAAAAAAATATATAGTTAGTAACGTTTTCAAAATAAGTTTCCAGTTTTTGGTGAAATACGCAATACTAACCGAGGCATTTTTTGCGCTCGTAGCAGCGCTACGGGCAATAAAAATAACGAAAGTTAATGAAGCGGATTTAGGCTAAATCGGACAGTTATTGCGAACACGTTACTTAATACATCACGTTATCTCAGGAATTTTGAAGGTTTTATGGTTGTTACCATAAAACCTTTTACTTTTATAGGGTCTTGATTATACGATTCAAGACAATCAATCGTATGAACATAGAGTTTGCGTTTTACGCAAATGAAACTTATTGTAATTCGAGATTTGTCTGGTTTATAAGTAAAATAACCACAGTGTACCAAGCTCGAGTGGTGAAGACGTTTTGCTGAAACACCCGCCAAGGTACGACTCGAGAAACATGATTTGTTGATTGTTAATAAACCACTCATAAATGAAATATCAAAATCAATTTTGGCTGCTTTGCTTATCATTGATGGCAAGCCTGCTATTGACTAGTCGGCCGGCTCAAGCCCAGTATTCTACCAAAAACAAAAAGGCGATTAAATATTACCAAAAAGCTAGGGAATATTTGAGAAAAAGAAGGTACGATGAAGGAGTCAATTACCTGGAAAAGGCAGTGAAAAAAGATGAGAAGTTTTTGGAGGCCCATTATCAGTTGGCGTCTATCTACAGCAGAATTTTTTTCAATGAGCCAGGAGCAGGCAAAAAAGTTTTGGGGCATTACGAGCGAATATTGGCCGCTGATCCTTCCAATAAACGATATATTCACTTGAATGTGGTACTGGGAGAACAATACTTGAAGGACGGAAAATATACCCAAGCTCGAAATGTTGCCCGAAGGTATTTAGATGCTCGGATCAATTCACCTAAAGTAAATTTAAGAGCTGAGCAGATTATTAAAACTTGTGATTATGCTGCCAACGGAATGAAAAATCCGCTACCGTTTAAACCAACCCAACTGTCCAAACCTTTGAACACATTGTATTTTCAATACTTTCCGGTGCTTACTGCCGATCAAAATACGATGATTTTTACTGGAGTCAAAAATCGCCCCTCTCGACGCATCCCACCCGATGAAAGCATGTATGTGAGTTACAAAAAAGACGGGCAATGGACTGCACCTGCTTCTATTTCAGAAAACATCAATACCACCGATAATGAAGGCACCTGTAGCATTTCGGCCGATGGCAAAGTATTGGTATACACGGTGTGCGATAATCGTCGTGGCAGAGTAAGCCGTGGCGTAATTGGAAGCTGCGATTTATTCATTTCAATCAAAGTAGGAGATGAGTGGAGTAAGCCTAAAAACTTAGGACCCAATGTGAATTCACGTTCTTGGGAATCGCAACCCTCCCTTTCGGCGGATGGTAATACGCTCTACTTTGCTTCTCGTAGAGGTGGTGGAAAAGGCGGCATCGATATTTGGATGAGTACCAGAGGGGTCGATGGTGAGTGGCTCCCCGCCAAAAACTTGGGCTCAAGTGTGAATACACCTGGAGATGAGGTATCTCCTTTTATTCACGTAAATGGGCGTACCCTTTACTTTAGCTCAGATGGTCACCAAGGGTACGGAGGCAAAGATTTATTTTCCATAGACTTGTTTTCCCTTACCAAAGATGAAGCAAAGAATTTAGGGTATCCAGTCAACGATTATCGTGATCAGGTAGGTTTATTTATTACTACTGATGGCAAAAAAGGGTTTTATACTCAGGAAGAAATGGTGAACAACCGAATTGCGAGTAGTATATTGGCTTCGTTTGACATGCCCGAAGAAATCAAGCCTAAAATTACCAGTAACTACGTGCGAGGCTATGTGTATGATGTAAAAACCAACCAAAAGCTTGAGGCGGCCATTGAATTGGTAGATGTAAACACCAAAAAACTGCAAACCTCGGTAAAATCTGATGTGAAAAATGGTTCTTATTTGATTGTGCTCAACAATGGGGCGGAGTATGCCTTGGAAGCAAAAAAACAGGGGTATGCTTTTAAGAGTATGCGGTTTAACTACACCAAAGGGAAAGACGAAAAGCCACTGGAAATAAACATTGGACTGGAACCCATTGGAGCGGGAGTGGTATTTACCATCAACAATGTATTTTTCGAATACAACAAATACACATTGTTAGACAAGTCGAAAGTAGAGCTAGACAACTTGGTGAAGTTTCTCAAAGAAAACCCTGAGATCAATGGAGAAGTTTCGGGACACACGGATAATATTGGTGACAAGGCCCGTAACAAAGAGTTGTCATTGCAACGAGCCCACTCAGTTCGAGATTACTTGGTAGAGCACGGCATCGACGCATCTCGTTTGGTTTATAAAGGATACGGCGATACCCAACCATCGGCTAGTAATGATACTGATGAAGGAAGGGCCAAAAACCGACGCATAGAATTTAAAATTTTGAAGCTGAATAAAAAATAAAGTGGTTTAGTCCACAGTTTCTTCAGTTGGGAGTTGGTAGTTCGTAGTTTTGTCTAGTCCAAAAGTCCATAGTCGATGGTCCATAGTCCATAGTAGCGCAAAGCGGAACAATTAATTGAAAAATGGACGCTTTGCGTAGCCATTTAACAATGCAACAATAAGCGCAGCGAAGCAATAGAAGTGTTATCATATTTGCGAAAATGATAGTCGCTTGGTGCAGCCATTTAACCATGCAACAATGAGCGCAGCGGAGCAATAGAAACTAACCATCGCCTCGCGCAACAATATAGCAATGCAACAATGAGCCGAAACCGGAACAATCAATTATCAACCGCAATACCAAAAATAAACCAATTGCGTTGTAAAAAAACAATTGTGGAATATTTGGTGTTTTTGTAGGAAGTGAGTAAAAATTATAATTATTCTTGCATAAAACTGCTTCCAGTGCGTTATTGCATTAATAAAATGACGGACTGGTTAAAAACTGACTTATAGTATAGTTTTCAACAATTGTTCAAAACATTCATAAAACCCAAAAATAACATGAAACGGAGCATCACATTTTTAGCGGCAGCGCTTTTATTTATAAGCACTCAAGCGTTTTCTCAAGATGTAGTGGGTATCTGGAAAACGATAGATGACGAAACGGGCAAAGCACGCTCTCACGTAAGAATTTGGAAAAATAGCAAAGGAGTAGTATTTGGCCAAATTGTGAAAATTTTGGATCCTAAAAAACAAAATGCCAAATGCGATAAATGCCCTGAGAAAAGAGAAGGAATTTTTGGCAAAAAAGGAGACCCCATGCTCAAGATGGTGATGATGGCGGGGTTGACCAAAGACGATGATGAATACAATGGAGGTAGAATATTTGACCCCAACAAAGGAAAATCATACAAGTGTTACATTGAGCTCAAAGGTGCCGACAAACTCAAAGTAAGAGGATACATCGGGAGCCGTTATTTGGGACGTACTCAATATTGGTACCGCATCAAATAAGTTTTATCCAAATACAAGAATGTATCGAGGGCGATTCATAACAAGTATGACTACTTGGGGTGAATCGCTTTTGTGTATGGGGGTGGTGGTTTTTCTCACTGTTTAACAACCCATTTCTTAGTTTCTTTCTTTTTTAGGGGCAAATTTTTAATTTGATGGCGGAATTCAAGCAAACCCCCTTAACTCATGCAAAAGCTTTACATTTTTGTTTCAATTATTTTTATTTCATTTTTTTTGAGTAGCTGTGGAGGCGGCAAGCGCAACAACAATACTGAAGAGCGCTCCGATACCTCCTTGACCAATACCGATAGCAACAAAACCCCTAAAAAACCAAAGGTAGATCCTCGTATTTATAATGATTTGGCTCGTTATATTGCGGGGCTGAAAGGCGAACCAGGCAGTAAGTATGCCCAATATGAAGCTGATAAAGCCTGGCAAACCTATGCCCAATATGCCAATGCGTTGTGGAAGAAGGTAGCCGACGAAAAACTACCTCTGATGATAGATTGGCAAAAACAGGAGTTGCGAAAACCCAATAAAAAAGGTGGTACGTTGTTTTATCCATTTAGTGGGCCTGATTTTTTACACGCATCAGCATTTTTTCCTAAAGTAGAGCAAACCGTGATGATGGGATTGGAACCCATTGGGTCGTTGCCCGATATAGACGACATTGCTAAAAATAAGCCTCAAAATTATTTGAACAATCTCATTGCATCGCTGAATAGTGTGCTGAATTTTAGTTTCTTCAAAACTAAAGAGATGAAATATACCTTTGGTGGTCATGCAGACAAACGTTTGAATGGTACCTTGCCGGTGATTTTGTTTTTTATGGCCCGCACCAATCACAAAGTGTTGGAGCACGAAAAAGTAGCCTTAACCAAGAATGGAAGCGTAGTAAAAGCAAGCGAGATCAAAGTAGGGAACCCCGACCAAGACACGACCTACTATGGCAATAAATTGGTGTATCAGGCCAAAGGAGATGATGCCAAGCGTACATTATATTATTTTAGTGCCAACCTGGCCGATCGGGTATACGACGGCATGTCGGGGTTATTACAGCGGGAAGACTTACTCGGTTACATCAACAACCTAAGTATCAATGCCACTTTCCTAAAGTCAGCATCTTATCTTTTGTACAAGCCTTATTTCAGTATCCTGCGTCGTACCATCCTAAAGAAAAGTACCTACCTTTTACAAGATGATTCTGGCATTCCCTCGAAATACATCATCGAGGACAACAAATGGAAGATTACTTTTTATGGTACTTACACGGGGCCTATTGCGCTGTTTGCCAATTATTTCCAGCCAGAACTCAAGTCGGCTTTTGAACCACTGAGTGGTGAAAAAGTGAAACCACTGCCTTTTGGCATCGGGTATCAGTTCAAAGAAGGTACCTCTAACCTGATGCTGGCCAAGGAAAAATCGTTGTTTGAGTAAACCAATTGGATGTAATTGTTTGTTTTGTACGATTGTCAACTTTTCTAAATGAGCGAATGATGATAAAAAAGATTGTAGGAGCCTGCCTGCTTTGGATAATTGTTGTAGACATAGGAATGAGTCAACAAAATACTGACTCGATAAGGGTAGACTCCATCACCAAAATAATAGAAGATTCGTTTATTCAAAGAAAGAGAGCTACCGCTGATTCCATCAAACAGCAGATGCAGATGGAGATCGATTCGCTGAAGCAAGTGGCCGATTCCCTCAACAAAGCCAGTATCGAGTCGGGGAACAAAGCAGAAAGGGAAAAACTTCAGGCCCAATCAGACTCTTTGAAAGCGATCGCCGATACTTTGACTCAGCGGGCCGACTTAGATTACCTCAAGGCCAATGCCCGGCCTGTGGTGTTAGAAGGAGATACCCTGTTTTACACCTATGCCAACCTGGGACCGTATTCTTCGGAAGATCGAGCCTCTAATATAGAAAGTCGCTTGCTTGAGTTGGTCAAAATGTTCAATTACAAAGGAGATTCCTTACGCGTTTTTCAAAGCGAAAAGGTATGGAATATTGCCTATGGCAGGCGTATTTTGATCAGTATTTTACTCGAAGAGGCTCAACTGCAAAATTTGAGTGGCAGTGTCGTGGCGCGGCAATACCTTGCGACTCTAAAACCTAAGATTCTGCTTGCGCGCAAAAAAAGTAGTGTAAGAAATTGGGTTGAAGAAATTACTTGGGTCATATTTATCTTGTTGGTGTTGTTGCTGGTATATCGTTTATTCCATGCTTTGTTCAAGCTTGTCCTCAAAAGAATATACAAATCCAGGCAAAAGATATTTAAGTCAATCAAGGTAAGAAGTTACGAGTTATTGTCACCTCATCGACAACTTTTGATCGTTTTTTTTGTGATTAAAACCATTCGACTGATTACGCTAATCATCGTTTTATATTTTACCCTGCCAATATTGTTTGGAATTTTTCCTGAAACCAAAGACATTGCTGACACCTTGCTAAACTATGCCTTGGATCCTTTGAACCGGGCATTCAAAAGTTTTGTCAACTACATTCCTCATTTGTTTGAGATTATGATTATAGTCATTTGTACCCACTATTTGCTCCGCTTAATACACTATTTTTCCAACGAAATCAAAGAAGGTAAGCTTGTAATCAAAGGTTTTTATGCCGATTGGGCAGGTTCTACATTCAATATTATTCGCATTGTGGTTTATGGCTTTATGCTGGTATTGATTTTTCCTCATTTACCAGGTTCCGATTCGGCTGCTTTTCGGGGAATCTCGGTATTTTTTGGCGTGCTGTTTTCTTTGGGCTCTTCTTCAGCAATTTCTAATATCATAGCAGGACTAGTGATTACCTATATGCGCCCTTTTCAGTTAAATGATCGGGTAAAAATAGGAGAAGTGGTAGGGGATGTGATTGAGAAAAGTCTGTTGGTCACCCGCATCCTTACCATTAAAAATGAAGAAATTACCATTCCGAACTCGAGTATCTTGGGAGGGCCTACCATCAATTTTACCTCTTCAAAGCAATACCTGATTCACTCTACGGTCACCATTGGATACGATGTGCCCTGGCGCCAGGTACACGAAATGCTGGTAGATGCGGCCGATGATACCCAATACATTTTACAAGACCCGAAACCGTTTATTTTGCAAACCAGCTTGGACGATTTTTACGTGAGTTACGAGGTCAATGCCTACATCAGCGATACAACCAAAATCCCTGAAGCTTATTCCGAAATGCATCAACACATTCAGGATAAATTCAATGAAGCAGGGGTAGAGATTTTATCGCCCCACTATCGGGCTGTACGCGATGGAGGCCAACAAACCAACCCTCCCGAATATTTGCCCAAAGATTATCAATCACCCCCCATTAAGATTAAAAAAGTAGATGATTGAACTGTAAACTGGTAAGGACTTAAAATAGATATGAAAAAAATAAGTGTTTTATTACTAATTGGGCTTTTGAGTACAGGAAAAACAACTTGGGCCCAATCCAACCTCATAGAACGCCTGATGAAGGCGAACCCAGCCTGGTTTGGAAAAGTACTGAAAAACCCGGCACGCTACGAAGTTCAAATCTTGTATACCCAAATCAACCGTGATAAGAATAACAAGCCTGTGTACCAAGATTTTACCTATCGGGTAAACCCAAAAGCGTATTTCAACCCAGCGAGTGCGGTCAAGTTGCCTTTGTCGTTGCTGGCCTTGGAAAAAATGCACCAGGCGAATCTGTTAGGGGTCAATAAATATACTCGAATGGGCACTCAGGCTACCTACAAATGCCAGAAAACCGTGGCAGGTAACCAACCCAATGATCCTCAATATCCTTGTTTGGCTCGCTATGTAGAGCGTATGATGTTGGTAAGTGACAATGATGCCTACAGCCGGGTATTTGAATACCTGGGCCCCCAATATATTCAGCAACGTTTGGCCCAGCGAGGGTATCCAGACATGCGTATTTTGCGGCGTTTCGACGATGATTGCGATAGTGTGACCAATCGCCATACCAATGCCATTGTTTTTTACAACGATCAGCTCGAGCCCATTCATTACCAACCTGCCCGCTACGACCCATTTCCGTTTCGTTTTCCTTTAGGCAAAGTCAAGCGGGGGAGAGGCTACCTCAAAAAAGGGCGCTTGGTGCGTGGTCCTCTTGATGTAACCTACAGCAACTACTTATCTCTGAGTGACTTGCACAAAATTATGAAGTCGATTATGTTTCCCGAAGCAGTACCCAACCCTCGTCGATTCGACTTATCCTGGCAAGACTATCGATTCTTGCAAAAAGCTTTGGGAAGCTACCCCCGCGAAGGGGTGATGACCCGATATACGCCTCAAAAAAAATACGATACCTGGAAAAAATATTTGTTTTATGGACGCAAAAATGTACGACCTTATCCACATATTCGCATATTTAATATTGTGGGGTGGTGGGCAGGTTATTTGGTAGATTCAGCGTATATTGTAGATTATAAAAATGGAGTGGAGTTTTTCTTATCGGCCTTGATTTACACCAATAGAAACCAAATGTTGGATTATAAATTTGAGTACCTGACTGATGGGTTTCCTTTTTTGGCTCGACTAGGGCAAACCATCTATCGTTATGAACGTCGCCGAAAAAAGTCCCGCTTACCTGACCTCAATCAGTTGAAGTATTGGAAATAAAAATAGCAAAGTAAATTTGAATTTATTGTGTAGTATGGATCAGTCGAAGGACATCAAAAAACAGTTTTTTAGTATTTCAGAAGTTGCCAAAATGCTGGGTGTAAATGCCTCCTTGATTAGGTTTTGGGAATCGGAGTTTGATATTTTGCAGCCCGAAAAAAACAAAAAAGGGGAGCGTCGTTTTGCTCAAAAAGACATAGAAGATTTAAAGCTCATTTATTATTTGGTAAAAACCAAAGGACACACCCTGGAAGGAGCCAAAGAAAATATTCGACGAAAAGCTGATGTAGACGAAGTTCGAAAAAGAATGAAGGCGCTGGAAAGCCTCAAAGAGATCAAAGGTTTTTTGGAACATTTACGAGATAATTTGACCTAGAGGAGCTATTTATATGATTCCAAAAGTACCTGAAATAGAAAACCGTACCTATGCCATCGAGGAGGTAGCGCAATTGATGCAAGTAAGCGATTATTTGGTGCGTTTCTGGTTGCTAGAGTGCAATATCAAAGTACAAGATACTGGTTTTAAGACCTTCAATCAGGATGAAGTGACCTATTTGATGCAAATCAATGCCCTTTCGCGGCAAGAGGGATATACCTTTGCCAAGGCCAAAAGCCTGATAGATGAGGAGGTAGAACAAATCAGGGCAAAGCTCGAAAATGTCAAGAAACTCAAAGAAATCAAGCATTTTTTTGAGTTGCTTCGAGATAGCCTATAAGCGTAAAATAAGTATGAAGATTTACCTCATTTACAGTTTTTTGTTCCTGTTTGTTTGGGATAGCCCTACATTAAAAGACACCAGTCGGCAAGAAGCCCAGGCTGAAACTGGTCGTACTCCCACAGTTCAAAAATCCTCACAAATACCAAGGCACATCAAAACCTATCCCCTCAAGAATAGCAAAAGAACGTATCGTCGTCAGCAATATTTTAAGCCGACCGATGGGGATAGTCCAGGGGGGGCGGCGGCATTTACCATAGGCCTTACTTGGATTACACTGGGTTGGTGGGCATTGGCGGGTTCTCCTGGTTTAAGCGCCTTACTCATCTTAAATTTTGTGGGCGTATTATTGGCCTATTTATTTATATCGGGTTCTATCAAGCCTCCTCGAATAAGACCCGCAAGAACGGTAGTGGGTGCCGTGGTGGGTGCGGTTGCCAGGGCTGCGGCTACTGCAGCCACCGGTTGTGCCTTGGCCGTGCTCTCGATCCTGGCATTGATAGTATTGGTCGTGAGTTCGGTCATTATTTTATCCGAGGGGTGGGTAGCCTTGCTTGTATTAGGAATCATTGCTTTTGTGGGAGGTTTGATTGCGTTGTGGAGTGATTGAAGTGGCCTCGTTTTTGGCTGATAATGCCTGTTTTTTGCAACATTTGTTTCCGCATTTGAAGGTTTGATTGTCTTCCTTTGTATCACCTTCACTTGACTTCTGTTTTTTTATGATAGATGTTAGGAGGGATCATTTGACAACCTAACTCCTACACATGAAAACTTTGTTGTTCGTTTTTTATTTATGTCTATATTCATCTGATGCTCCTACCCTTACGGATACTTCTCGCCAGGAAGCGCAAGCCGAAACAGGACCAGAATCTCAAGAGTTAGCGAGAAATATCACTGAATCAAGTGCATTACTAAATACCACTCTTGATCAATATCTGAAACCAGAGAGCCGAAAACGAAGCTTTGAATATAAAAAGGATTTGACCGCTAAAAAAAGATTTAAAAAGAGGAAGATAGATTATGGAGGGGCTATTTTTACTTTACTATTATCGTTGGCATTTTTTGGATTAGGGTGGCTTATTCGTCTCAATACACTATCATTACTTATTTTTGGACTCAACTTACTACTACATCTTTTAATCGCGTTTTTCTGGACTATCAGCATTAAAAAACGAATTAAGAATGATAGGTCATCTAATTCCTCTGAATTGTGGCTTGATTGGGGTGTAGGGTTGATCTTGTTGTCGTTATTTTTCATTGCTACCTCTCTTTTAATATTTTACAAGAGTATAGTGGCTTTTGATATATTGGGAGGATTGGCTTTGTTGGGTGTTTTGTATATATTATTTGACTTGGAGTCATTGGATTAACAAGACGAACTTTTCTACAAACAGGCGAACAAATGTCAAGCACAAAAACGTTGGTCATATAAATTATCGAGGAAAATCCTCTACTAAATAAAGTTTAGGAGCTTAAGTTTTCTTAATTTTGTTTGCACAACAAAAACATCATTAGTTATGAATCAGACCTTGACGGATGTTGATATCAAAAGATCGACCAAACAAGATTTGTTTGAATCGCCTGATTTTTACGGTATTGACGATTTATTAACCGAAGAACATATATTAATTCGCAACAGTGTTCGCGACTTTGTAAAGAAAGAAGTTTCTCCGATCATTGAAGACTGTGCAGAACGCAATATTTTTCCTGAACACCTGGTGCCTGAATTTGGTAAACTAGGACTGTTTGGCCCTACGATTCCTACTGAATACAACCCCAATGGAGGTTTGGATTACATTGCCTATGGCTTGATGATGCAAGAAATCGAGCGAGGCGATTCGGGTATGCGTTCTACAGTATCGGTGCAAGGTTCGCTGGTGATGTTTCCTATCTATCAATTTGGCTCGGAAGAACAAAAACGTAAGTTTTTGCCTAAGTTGGCTTCTGGTGAATACCTAGGTTGTTTTGGTTTGACCGAACCAAACCATGGTTCTAATCCTAGTGGAATGGAAACCCGCTTAGAGGACAAAGGAGATCATTACCTATTGAATGGGGCCAAAATGTGGATCACCAACTCTCCCAAGGCCGATGTAGCCGTAGTATGGGCCAAAAACGACGAAGGTCGCATACAGGGAGTCATTGTAGAGCGAGGCATGGAAGGTTTCACCACCCCTACCATTCACGACAAGTGGTCGTTGCGGGCCAGTGTTACCGGAGAATTGGTATTCAATGATGTAAAAATTCCGAAGGAAAACGTATTGCCCAATATCAGTGGATTGCGAGGGCCTTTGAATTGCCTGGATTCGGCTCGTTATGGAATCTCTTGGGGAGCCATTGGAGTAGCCATGGATTGCTACGATACCGCCCGTCGTTATGCGTTGGAGCGCAAACAGTTTGGTCGTCCGATTGCTGGTTTCCAACTCATCCAAAAGAAATTGGCCGAAATGTTGACGGAAATCACCAAAGCGCAGTTGGTAAGCTGGAGGTTAGGCGTGCTGAAAAACGAAGGCAAAGCCACTACCGCCCAGATTTCATTGGCTAAACGGAACAACATTGAGATTGCGATGAATATTGCCCGAGAGGCCCGTCAAACTCTAGGTGGAATGGGAATCACTCAGGAATATTCGATCATGCGTCATATGATGAACCTAGAGTCAGTGGTAACCTACGAAGGAACCCACGACATTCACTTGTTGATTCTCGGACACGACATTACGGGGATTCAGGCTTTTAGATAAGCAATCCATTTGATGTAATTATAAAAAATGAAGCCCGTTGATATTTCAGCGGGCTTTTTTTAGGAGTATTTTGTTGACTATTCAAGCTTGTATTGTATCAGGGTTTTGAGTGCTGTTTTTTTCTCCATAATAAGGTGTATTTTAAAATTTTGTTATCTGCCTTGGTATACCAATCAGGGCCTGTCTATTAGAGCAATTTTTTACATCATTTGTCCCCCCTGATAGCGCCCTCCTTTGGGAAAAATATTGGCATCACTGCCAAATTCGCCAAACGAAACCCCTTCAGGATAAGCTACTTTGATCTTGTGTTCGGCAAAAGTTTGCATGACGGCTCGGTTTACTTTGAAATTGGTATCCCAAAAATCTTCTTTATGGGCCTTGATAAATATTTTGATTTGCATAGTATGGGTACCAAACTGGGTAATCCATATAAAAGGGTCTTCCTCTTGAATGACGTTTGGAATGACATAAGAGGCATCTTTGATAATTTGAACGACTTTGTCTATATCTTCGTGAAAGGGAACATGAATATCCAGCTCAATACTACGGACTTTGTCGGCTGACAAATTGTGTACTGGACTGGTCATCAATACATTATTGGGAATGGTCACCTCGGTTTGGTCAAAGTTTTTGAGTACGGTATAAAAAAGCTGAATTTCTTTGACAATGGCTCGGAAACCTTTGATTTTGACCTCGTCACCCACCTTGAAAGGACGAAAAAACATAATCAGAATCCCAGCGGCAAAGTTGCTCAGGTTGCCCTGTAGCGATAGGCCAATGGCAAAGCCCATGGCGGCAATGATACCAACCAGCGAAGTAGTTTGAATGCCCACAATGCCTGCCGCACTGGTCAATAATAGTACTTTGAGACCAATGCCTACCAGTGAGTTGAGGAAAGTTTTGACCTCGGCATTGATCGCCCCCGATTTATTCAGGGTTTTCATCAATAATTTTTGAACCTGCTTGGTCAACCACCATCCTACCACTAGCAATATCGTAGCCAGTAGAAGCTTGGGAAGGTAGGCTAGAGCCAGCTTGACAATCTGATTCACATACTCATTTATTTGTCCCATACGAGTTGAATTTTTTAAATACTATAGGGTAAAGTACCTGATTAGACAGGGCCATTGCTTCGCGCAAAAGACACTGAATTTTTACAAATTCAAAAGTTTACAAAAATCAGGCAGGTATTGCATATTTGGGTATAATTTATTGTGAGTTGGTATTCTTGGCGTGCCTTGTAGCGTCACTTTACGCTCAAATAGCAATGGGAATTTGCACTTTATTGCCGACTATGCTTGCTGTTTTTCCGATATTGAGCTCAATCATCTCTCTCATTGTATCTTATTGTTGCATTTAACACTTCTTTAACAAGTTGATTGTAGTGGCCGGGAATAAATGAGGAATAGCAGTAGTCTAAATACCAAGCGTGATAAGCAAAAATTAATCATATAATCAATGAAAACACATTTTACTCAATTTATTCTATTATTTTTCCTTGCAGCTACTTATCAAGTGCAGGCCCAATCGGGGGTAGTGGTACGAGGGAAAGTACAGGAAAAAGGCAAAACTGAAGCCTTGCCTGGGGCTACTGTGATATTGGCCAAACCCAATGCTACCCGAGGTAAAGGAGAAGTGACCAACAGCCAAGGCGTGTTTGTATTCAAAAATGTAAAACCTGGAAATTACGTTTTGAGAATCTCGTTTATTGGTTACAAGACATTGACCCAAAACATTGTAGTGAGCGACCAACCGCTTCAGGTGGGCACCCTGTCGCTTCAAGCCGATTCTAAACGGCTCAAGGAAATCAAGGTAACGGGTAAAGTGCCTCCGGTTGAAATCAAAGGAGATTCGGCCCAGTTCAATGCCCTCGCCTATAAAACCAATCCTGATGCCAGTGCCCAAGATTTGGTGAGAAAATTACCTGGAGTAAGTGTGGAAAATGGACAAGTAAAAGTAGGAGGCGAAAACGTACAGCAGGTATTGGTAGATGGTAAGCCATTTTTTGGCAATGACCCTCGAGCTGCCATGCAAAATCTTCCTGCCGAAATTATCTCTAAAATCCAGGTATTCGATCAACAAAGCGAACAGTCTCGTTTCACTGGGTTTGACGATGGTAACACCACCAAAACTATCAATTTTGTGACGAAGGTAAATATGCGCAAGGGCTCTTTTGGAAGAGTATATGCAGGTGGTGGCCAAGATAAAAACCAAAATGGGCGTTACGAAGCGGGCGCCAACTATAACTTATTTCGAGACGACACCCGCATTACCCTCATTGGCCAATCTAACAACATCAACCAACAAAACTTTGCTTCGGAAGACTTGGTAGGGGTAGCCAGTGCCGGAGGAGGGCGTCGGGGAAGACGTCGTCGACGAAGAGGAGGAGGAGTAAGCGACTTTTTGGTAAATCAACAGGATGGTGTTGTACAAACCCACGCCTTTGGTACCAACTATGTGGATAACTTACTGAACAAAAAATTAGATATCTCGGCCAATTACTTCTTTAATCGAGGTGACAATCTGGCCCAGCAATTGACCAACGAGGCGTATTTGTTGGGGCGTACCGAAGGCCAGTTATACGACGAAAACAGTACCTCGAATAGCATCAATATGAATCATCGGTTGAATGCCCGCCTACGATATAGTTTTAGTCGGCGTACCTCGCTTGTGTGGTCTCCGCGCTTTTCTTTTCAGCAAAATAATGGAAGTAGCCTCGATTTTGGTCGAACTACTCAAGATGGTCTTGAATTGAATAGTTTCAATAATAATTTTCGCTCGGATTTGACTGGGCTACAACTGACCAATTTTTTATTGTTACGTCATCGTTTTGCGGCTCGGGGCCGAACCATTTCTATTCGGGTAAGAAATACTTATAACCAAAACCAAGGAGAGAGCTTTCTGGATTCAGACATCACTGATGAAAATGGGATAGATGATGCCAGTCTCAATCAATTTTCCGATTTGTTGGTCAATACCCAAAACATCCAGGTAAACGCAACCTACACCGAACCAGTGGCCTTTCGTAGTATGATGATGTTTACTTATGGGGTACAAACTCAATTTGGAACCTCGGACAAAAAGACCTTTGATTTTGCCGAAGTAGAACAAGAATACAATCAACTAAACAGTACGCTCTCTAATTCCAACGACAACAACTATTTTGCTCATCAGGCCACAGTGGGTTTTATGACGCGTCCCAAGCGCCAACGGATTATGATCCGAGTGACTTACCAAAATGCCGAGTTGAGTAGTCGTCAAACGTTACCAGGTGATTTTGAGATCAGGAAAAACTTTGTCAACATTCTGCCCATGGCCATGTATTCTTACCGTTTTAGCAAGAGCAAAAACCTCC
This sequence comes from uncultured Cytophagaceae bacterium, assembly GCA_937899305.1. Lineage (GTDB taxonomy): Bacteria > Bacteroidota > Bacteroidia > Cytophagales > Microscillaceae > Microscilla. The sequence goes on along the minus strand of CALDJV010001218.1, from coordinate 1,024 downwards.
GGGTATTTTACCGTAGCAATACTACCGCGCCTACAGTAGAGCAACTTCAAAACGTCATTGACAATAGCAATCCGATTCAGTTGGGAGTGGGAAATCCTGATTTACGCCAAAGTGTAAACCATCGCCTGTTTGCTCGGTACCGCGCTACCAATGTAGAAACCTCCAGCATTTTCTTTGCCCTCATTAGTGCCGAGCATACCCAAAACTACATTGGTCAAAGCACCCAGATTTTTCGTCAAGATACCACCATTGCCAACTATCCGGTGGCAGCAGGTTCACAGCTTACTCAGACGGTCAATTTGGATGGATTCTATCGGGTGCGTACTTTTCTCACTTATGGTTTTCCGTTGAATTTCGCCAAGAGTAACCTGAATATATCGCCCAATGCTTTGTATACGCGCACGCCAGGTTTGGTCAATCAAATTGAGAATATATCAGATAACATCACTACCGGGTTTAATATAACGCTCAGTAGCAACATCAGCGAAAATGTAGATTTTACCCTGAGCTCACGTTCTTCTTACAACTGGGTGATCAATAGCCAAAACTCAGCCGCCAACAATGAGTTTTTTAACCAAAATACCAACCTCAACCTGAATCTGATTTTCTGGAAAGGCCTGGTGTTCCGTTCCGACGTGAGCCATCAATTCTTCAATGGTTTGGCCGATGGTTTCAATCAGGACTTTTGGTTGTGGTCGTTGAGCATTGGCAAGAAGTTTTTGCGAAAGAAACAAGCCGAAATCAGAATCACCGTATTTGATGTACTAGGGCAAAACAACAGCTTGCAGCGTACGGTAACCGATGCGTCTATTCAGAGTATTCAAACCAATGTATTGCAACAATATGTGATGGCTACTTTTAGTTACAAATTCAAAAATTTTGCGGGTAAGGTGCCAGTACGCAAAAGAAAACGAAGAAGATTTTTCTAATATTCAATAAGTAAAACAGAAAAAATAAACTAATCCAAGTTTAGTGCAATATCTTGGTGCTAAACAAGTCTAAAAAATTGGCTAATAGCAGCGCT
>CALDJV010001217.1 GCA_937899305.1 uncultured Cytophagaceae bacterium | reverse complement strand
AATTATACAAATTAGAAACATAAATTGGGAAACTTATTTTTGTTTCATCCCTAATAATTAGCGAGTTGTCTCAAACCACGACTTAAACTATTTCAAATATTGTAACTTTTTTGTTGCAATATAAGTAAACATTACTAACATATACAATATATGTTTACGTAAGTTAAGTGATCAAATCTCGCCTTAAAAGAGACACCCTATTACCTCCATTAGAAGATTTGAGTAAATTTTTTTGTGTTTGTATGAATTACATAATCCAGAAATTATGTAATATTGGACAACTATAACTACACAATTATGAGTCAATTAATAAATGCGGCTTTTTCAGCACCTAATATTGCTTATACAATCTTATTATTGTTTGTATTCTTGTATTGGTTCACTGTGATGATTGGTTTTTTTGATGCCGATTCTCTCGATATTGATGTAGACGTAGACGTTGATGTAGATATTGATGTCGATGTGGACGTAGATGTTGATGTTGATGCCGACGTGGATGCTGATGTAGACGCAGGAGGAGGAGGAGCAGGCTGGTTTTTGTCTACGCTTAGCTTCTTCAACTTTGGAAAAGTACCCTTTATGATTATTATGAGTGTAGTGCTGTTGTTTATGTGGGTCTTTTCAATGATAGGTAATTATTACTTGGGTGCTCAGCCTAAACCTGCCTATTTTGGAATGAGTGCTGGTGTCTTTTCTGCCTTGTTCTTCCCAATAAATCTTTTTGTAGGGTTGTTCATTGCCAAAATGGCTACGCATCCATTACGTGGAGCTTTCAAAGATCAGGAGAATGAATTCAAAAATTCAAATGATATTGTAGGTAAGATAGGTACTACCAATATGCGGATCTCAGACAATTCTATTGGGAATGTGTTGGTGCCAAGTGAAAAAGGATCCCCCCTGACCATTATGGCAAAAGCTACTGAAGGAAACACAATTGAGAAAGACGAGAAGATACTGATTGTTCATTATGAAACCGAAGGAAGATATTATTTAATTGAACCCTTCGATCATTGATGAGTCTTTTGCAGTTTTTCAATAACTGTTACCGATAAGGTTTGCTGATAAGTGATAAAGTGACCAAATGTTTATAAAATCTCTAGTTTGTATAATCTCTTTTTTTATTGCTTTTACTTTATTTCAGTCGCTCTATAAGAATTTTGTGCATGAGATCAACGAGTTCAAAGGGCCAGAAGATGTATTGGGTAAAACCTGTTCTACTGTGATGCATATATCAGGAGACGGTGTGGGACATGCCGAAGTAGCAAGTAAAAAAGGAGCGCCTCTTAAAATTATGGTCAAGTCCAGTAATAATCAGGTAATTGATAAAAGAGAACCTGCATTGGTACTCTGTTACGATGAAAATACCAAGGTATATACAATTGAGTCATTTGATTACAACTTACAAATCTGAATTAATTTTTTTATACATTAAATAACCTAATAACACGCAGAAAACTTCAATTTTATGGATGTATTATTGATCATTGGAATTGCCGTTGGAGGGCTGGTTTTCATTGCCCTAGGTGCTCTGGCTTTTTATGCAAGATTCAACAAAAAAGTATCACAAGGTAAAGCACTGGTTAGAACCGGAGGAAAAAAGTTGGTGGTAAGCTTTAACCGATTGTTGGTTGTACCTGTATTCCATAAGTTGGAAATTATGGATATTTCTTTGAAAAGCTTTACGATTAGTCGTACTGGTCAGGATGGACTGATTTGTAAAGATAATCTTCGGGCAGATATCAAAGTAGTATTTTTTATTCGGGTAAATCACAGTGAAGAGGATGTAAGACACGTAGCTCAATCTATTGGGTGTGCCAGAGCATCAGATGTAGACTTGTTACAAAACTTGTTTGAGCCAAAGTTTTCAGAAGCATTGAAAACGGTAGGTAAAAGATTTGATTTCGTAGATTTATACGATCAAAGAAACAAATTCAAATCGGATATGATTGCCACAATTGGAACCGAATTGAATGGTTATATTCTGGATAATGCTTCTATTGACTACTTAGAACAAACCTCAGTGGAGCATTTAAATCCTGATAATATCTTAGATGCTGAAGGTATTGAAAAAATTACCACCATTACTGCGGAGAAGAAAAAAGCTACTCAGAAAAAAGAAAACGAACTAAGAGCTGAATTGGGCCAGCAGGAAGCCGATATTCGAGAAAAGGAATTGTTCTATGCGGAGCAAATTGCAATCAAAGAAGCTGAGCAAAAAACCAAGATTTCTACCAAGCAAGACCGGGAAGAACATGAGCGGGTAAAGGTAAAAGAGGAGATGCAGCGGAAGAATATGGATGAGGAGAAAAATACCGAATTGGCCACCCATATGAAAGACGAGAACAACTCGAGAGAGTTGATGAAAGTACAGAAGCTGCGGGAGAAGGAAGAGGTGAAAGAAGTAGAAGATGTAAAGAAACAGCAAGAGCTGGCTGAGAACAAACGTTTGGAAGAGGTAGAAAAAGCCCAAATTGACAAGGAAAAAATATTAGAACGAGAACGCAAGGAAATTCAGGAGCTCATTCGTCAAAGAGTAGAGGTAGAGGTAGAAACAGTAAAAGAAGAAGAGAAAATCAAAGATACCCGAGCCCACGCCGATGTAGATCGGAAGAATCAAGTGGCGATGAAAGAACGCGAAAACGAAGCAGAAGTAGCGTTGGTAGAACAAATCAAAGCGGCCGAAGCAGCTCAAAAAGCAGCCGAACTCAAGGCCCAACAAGATGAAGTAGAAGCCCAAACTCGCTTGAAAGTAACCAAACAAGATGCTGAAGCCAAAAAATTGATGGCCGATGCCCAGGCCGAAGAGTCGGCCTCACTTGGATTGGCCGAAGCCCGAGTGATGGAAGCCAAAGCCCAGGCATTGGAAGACCAAGGTACCGCAGAAGCCAACATCATTGAGAAAAAGTCTTTAGCGGAAGCCAAGGGAATTGAGGCGCAAAAAGCCGCTGAAAACGCTGCCTACGAAGAAAAAGGAAAAATTGAAGCGCGTTTGTTGGAAGAGCAAGGGATTGCCGAATCTAAAGTATTAGAAATCAAGTCTGAATCGGAGAAAAAACAACAATTGGCAATGGCCGAGGCCGAAAAAGCCAAAGGTTTGGTCGAAGCTGAAGTGGAAGAAGCTAAAGCCGAAGCACGTAAAAAAGCTGGAGTAGCCGAAGCTCAGATAGAAGAAGCTAAAGCCGAGGCCGCTAAAAAAGCTGGAATCGTAGAAGCTGAAATAGAAGAAGCCAAAGCTGAAGCCACCAAAAAAGCAGGTTTTGCTGAGGCCGAAGTATTGCGAGCTAAAGCTGAGTCCGAAAAAGCCCGTGGGTTGGTAGAAGCCGAAATTGCCGAGGCCAAAGCCGAAGCTCATCGTAAACAAGGATTGGCCGAAGCCGAAGCAATGGAAGCCAAGGCACTGATTGATGCCAAACAGACCGCTGCCAAAGCAGAAGCACTCAAGAAAATGGAAGGCATCGGTAAAGAGTTTGAAGAGTTCCGCTTGAGATTAGAAAAAGATACCAAAGTAGAATTGGCCGGTATCGAAATCCAAAAAGCAGTAGCCGAAGCCCAAGCAATGGCATTGGCCGAAGCGTTCAAAAACAGCAAGATCGATATTGTAGGGGGCGAAACCATGTTCTACGAAAACATTATGAATGTCATTCGTCGTGGTAAAACCATTGATACTTTCGTGAATGGAAGCCAAACCCTCAGCGAGTTGAAGGGTGCTTTGTTGAATGGCGAAGGTGCTTCGTTTGTAGGTAAGTTACGCGACTTTGTATCAGAGTTTAAGATCAGTGCCCAGGATGTGAAAGATTTAAGTATTTCGGCTTTGATCTTGAAAATGTCTGGACTGACCGAAAACGTGAATACCCAAAAAGTGTTGACTACCTTGCTGGATATGGCCAAAAAAGTAGGATTGGCTGATGAAAAGGCAAGCAAACTGTTGTAAAAAAAACTTGGTATAAGGTGTACATTAATTGACACCTTATACCTTTTATTTTAAAAAAACATTTTGATGGTCCACCTTCAGGCTAACTCCTTCAAAGATGAAATAGCGTGGTTGAAAAGCATCATTGACTTTCAGTTTGCTCATAGTTTCAGCCAAAAGTCATCTGGTAAAGTACCCCTGCCAAACCAAGCTACATTGGTTACGGATATGGTACCTCCCAAACTTACAAGCGGGGGAGCTTATGCTGATTTTTTACACGAAAACCAGTTGTCTTTTGACGAAAGGTTGTTATTGATATTGTCTTTGGTAAACCATGTAGATCCGGTTTTTTTACCCACTATGTTTTACAACCGGGGGCAACACAGTAAACTAGAGCAGCGCCGTCCTACATTGCGACAAAATCTTCTTTTTGGCGGAATGACCGGGACCAATCCAAATTGGTTTATTCCCACTGGGTTGACATTCCTTTTTTTGAGAGGAGGTACCGATTATGGCCAAAGAATGGAGGCCCAAGAGGTGTTTATTCAACAGAATGCGTTATCCGAAGCAAAGGTAATTTTATTAGAACCCCACCTCAAGGGAGAACCAACCTTGAGTGGAAGGTTGACCGTAAATGAATCTTACATAGAGTTATTTACTTTGGGCCATGCGATCAATCCTGATCTCAATAATCTAAAATATCCTAAGTAAAGTTATTGATTCTCCAACTGACATACATTATGAAAATTTTTGATCAAAAAAATAAATCAGAGTCTCAGGCGCTAAATCAAAAGAATAATGCTCAGATAAGGCAAAAATCACCTTCAAAACTGACTGATCAGTCGGTGATTCAGCAGCATAGACAAGTACCTTTCCACAATCAAGGATGGGGGAGCGAAGCTTCGCGGGCGTATGATCCTCAAAATGAGGTAATACAGGCCAAAAAAGTAGACCCCAAGGGCCTAGAAAAGGAACCCACCTACTTAGAAATGTGGAAGAAAGTATCAGCCAATGAAACCTTTCAAGAAGAATTTGGTAACTTTTTACCTGGAGGTGAGCATGCTGATCACCCAATTGATCTCAAACTAGAAGCTATGGGACAAGGACTGGCAGGTGTAACCCGTCACAAATCAAAAGGAGCAGGAATACCAGTATTTGATAAGGATAATCCGGCTAGTATTAGCCTCAACAATGAATTTGTTCCAGCGGTAGGAGGAGAGCCCGGCAAAATGTCGGATTTGCAATTGGCGGGCACTATGTTTCATGAGTTTTGGCACTTAAAACTGGCTAAGTGGTCTCAAGGAAAAGAAAGATCTTCTACGAATCATGTTGACCATCGTTCAATGGTGATGAGTTTACCAGGTACTGGGAAGAACAAGACGGTAGAGGAATTGACTCCTAAAGAAAAGGAGTTGTATGATGCGGGTGACACAAGTGTGCTCCAGCAAAGTTTTCTGGAAGAGGTAGGCTTTGTAGAAGAGTACAAAGAAGTGATGCATTATGCAGAAGCCAAATTGAAGTTTTTGGAGCAAATGAAAGGTTCTGAACTGACCGAATTAGAAACCCTCTATCATACTTGGGCGGGGCTCAAAGGGACTCGCTTTTATGGAATTGCCAAAAAAAATATTCCTGGTTTACAGGAGAAAATGTTGGAAGCGCAGAAGAAAATTGATCATTACAGTGGTTTAGAAAAAACAGATTAAGTTATAAACTTATGAGAGCCATTATTTTAAGTACTTTATTGCTTATACTATGTTTACCCACACTTTGGGGGCAAACCTGGCAGTATACCTGGCATCGCCCCAGTTCTGACGATGTATTTTATGCCAAAGGCAATGAGGATGGGTACGCGCAAACCTTAGAAGAGTTTGTATATATTTACAAACTGGATACAATAAATCCAATAGTGCAATTGACGCTAACCCCACAAAGAGATGGATTTGCCAAGGTATCAGGTACCCCAGTTTTTAAGGATATTTTTGGAGATCACCTCATCCGTATCGATTCGCAAGGAATACGCTATAAGCTGTCTGATACCGCAACTCAGTCTTATACTTTTATCAATGGAGTGGCAGCATTTCGGCAACGTACGCAAGCCAAAAAGCGGCTGAAGGAACTTCAAAAAACACCCAAAAATAGTCTTACCAAACCACAAAAAAGAGAATTGGCTTATCTGTTGATGCAACAGTATGATTACTACGATTTGGCAAAAAATCATCGGGTCAATTTACCCGATGACTATTACCGCAGTCAGGTACGAGAAGTAGAGTTTGTGGGAAAACAACCAATAAAATGGTGTGGAGGTACCACTGAGGTGTACATTTTTTATTTGCGTAAAGACACCCATTCGAGGCTTTTTTATTACCTGGGATTTGTGCCAAACCAAGGCATTGTATGGATAGGAGCCTCGATAAGTTATGGTACAGTGGCTTTTTTTGAGCGCCAATGTTCTGAAGACAATAAATAATGTTGAGGCCTGATAGGTTTTCAAAGCCTGGCAGGTCTAGAATTTAGGGAGGGTGCAAGAAAAATAACGAAATATATCCGTGAAAGAACGGCTACTAATTGGGTATGTTATTTTTTACATACTCCCTTAACTAATCACGATCGCAAGTTTACTTTTGCTAATATTTTAGGTAGATTTTAAAAAATTAAAAATAACTATGGCAGACGTAGCAGAAAACCTAACAAATGAAAACCCAGAAGCTACCAATCAAGAAACCAAGCTGGAAGGAGGGGCCTATGAGATTATTCGGCAACGTCTTGATAATCAAGGACGTGATTTGCAGGAACGACTCAATCAATTGAACGAGGCACGCAAAGGAGTGTTTGGAACCATAGAACAGGATCTAATTGCGAACAATCGAATTACTACCGAAAATAATTGTATCCCAAGAGACGTAGTTCCCATTGGATCTTATTTTATATTTGGTTACAATGTAAGCATTCGGATGAAGTCGCGTACTGAGCTAAAAGATGTTTTTAGCATTTATCGGTACGACAACAAAGCCCACACCTTTCAGTCTGAATCTCTGAAAATCATTGAAAGCAAAGATTTTCAGGAACGCTTTGACGAAATGTACAAATACTATCGAGAGACTGTATTTATGCGTTTTGCCATTATGCGAGGGCATTTGTATATGGTGTTTCAAATTGGACAATCCAGCAAAGACATCAAGGTGTTTAAATGGATTATCAACAATGATAAACTTACTTATGTAGACGATCGCAGCGCCCATGAATTTACCTACCCACCTCAACAACAATTTGAATGGGAACGTACCGGATCAGAATATCACCGAGAAGGGCAACACCCTCATATTTCTATCAAAGATCGAGTATTTGTAGAAACAGTAGGGGGCGACTTGACAGTAAAAGTAGAAGACAACACCGAAACTGGCGAAGGGATTTATGCTGAAGAAGTAGAACGAAAAGACCAGACCCTCAACGATGCTGAGATTTTTTATGCTGAATTGGGCAACCTGATTTTATTGAAGATTCGTCCTTATTTAGAGGAAAACTTTCGCTATTTGGTATTCAACGAGAAGCTGCACCAAGTAGAACGCATCGATAAAATTGAAGAAGCTTGTATACTGTTGCCTGATAACCAAGGGTTGATATTCTCGAATGGCTATTATCTACAATCGGGCGAACTAAAAATATTTGATAATGTATCCGAAAGCCTCCGGTTTGAAAAACAAATTCCGGCCCCCAATGGCGAAGATTACCTGTTTGTGTTCCACAACGATGATGCAGGCTCATATGTATTGCTTTCTTACAACATCATTGCCCAACAAGTAGAGAATCCGATTATTTGCGATGGTTATTCTTTGTTTGAGGAAGGAGAGATGATTTATTTCAAAGATGAATCGGAACCAAGCAAAAGCCATGTAATCCAGATTTGGCAAACTCCTTACGTCGGCCCCGACTACATTCCGCCCGTATCTACTGATAACTTCTTGTTCAAAGTGGGCAACAAGTCCATTGTACGGTCCATGGCCGAAATCACTGCAGTACTCAATCTCATTCACAAAGAAGACATTTATACCACGCTTTACATGGAGTTGGTAAAGCGTACTACCGATATTGTAGACACCTACTTTTGGTTGAACAACGCGGAGGCCTTCAAGATTGACAAGCCGATCAAAGACATTCGAGACACGGCGTCAGCGGCAATTGATGAATTTGAGAAAGTACAAAGGGTAAAGAAAAACACCCAGGAGCAAATCAATCTGGTTGCCCGAAAAGTTGAAGAAGCCAAAGACAAGGTCAAACAATCCAGATTTCGCGATATTGATGAATTTGTGAAGTTATTGGCCGAATTGCGAGGACTACGGGGAGAGGCCATTTCGCTCAAAGACCTACGCTATACAAATGTTGCCTTGGTAGAAGAATTTGAACAAATACTAGAGGAGCGTACCCAATACGTTTCTGAGAAAACGGTCAAGCATTTACTGAAAGAAACTGCGCTGGATTTTTATAAAAATAAGGTAGAAGAACAAAGTAAAGCCATTGACGCGGTGACCAAGGTAATGGAGGTGGCCGAGATAGAGAAAAACATTGATGAGGCGGGCAAAGAGTTAGAGATGTTGATTGATATTGTGAGCAACCTTAAGATCGAGGACTCTACTCAAACTACCAAAATCATTGACAATATTTCTACCATTTATGCTCGTTTGAACCAAGTAAAGTCAGCCGCCAAAACCAAGCGCAAAGACCTCATGAGTGTAGAGGCGGTGGCGGAGTTCAATGCCCAAATCAAACTGATTAACCAAGGGGTGATCAATTACCTTGATATTTCTGAAACCCCCGAAAAAGCCGAAGAATACCTGACAAAACTCATGGTGCAGTTGGAAGAGCTAGAAGGAAAGTTTTCGGATTTTGATGAGTTCATTACTCAATTGACCGAAAAGCGAGAAGAAGTATACAATGCATTTGAAGCCAAGAAGCTCTCTTTGGTAGAAGCCCGCAACAAACGCGCTACCGCGCTCATGAATTCGGCTGATCGTATTCTAAAGGGAATTCGAAACCGGGTCAAAGGCTTTGAGACAGTCAATGAAATCAACGGTTATTTTGCCGCCGACTTGATGATTGACAAAACCCGGGATATTGTCAAGAAGTTGATCGAGATGGAGGATTCGGTAAAGGCAGACGAAATCCAGAGCCGCTTGAAAACCATCAAAGAAGACGCAGTACGTCAACTCAAAGACCGTCAGGAAATGTTTGTGGCCGGCGAAAATGTAATCAAATTTGGCCAACACCACTTCTCGGTAAATGTACAAAACTTGGACTTGACCATCATCCAAAAAACCGATGGCATGTATTACCATTTGACGGGGACCAATTTCTTTGAAAAAATTGAAAATGAAGCTTTTCTAGCAACCGAAGAAGCCTGGAGTCAGGAGATGGTATCAGAAAATGACAAAGTATATCGGGCCGAGTATTTGGCTTATAAAATCTACCAAGCAGCTACCCAAACTTCTACTTCCAATGAAGTAGTACCTGACGACCAGGAAGGAGAAAAGCTGATGGTTCCTGCCATCTCTGATCTACATCAGTTAGAAGAGGCCGCTTTGCTTGAGTTGGTGCAAAAGTTTATGGCTCCTCGCTATAGTGAGGGGTATGTCAAAGGTTTACACGATCAAGATGCTACCAAAATTTTGAAGGCATTGATTATGCTCAACCAAAACATCCAGTTATTACGCTATCCTACTACTGCCAGAGCCTGTGCCGCTTATTATTGGAAACAATACCTGAGCAAAGAACAAAAACAATTGCTCAATCATCGTTTGAAAGGCATTGGAGTCATCTTGCAGGTTTTTCCAGATACCAAAGAGTTTGGTGATCTTATCCAGGACTTGCAAGCTGGAATACGATCATTTTTGGAAGAAACCCACTTGTTTGAAGTGGAGATGGCGGACTTATCGGGAGAATATCTGTTTTATGAGCTCACTGCTTCAGATGATTTCATTATTAGTAAAGAAGCGGCCCAAATACATGATGGATTTTTAGGCTATCTCAAAGATGCCAAAAGCCTCAATGTGTATAAAGATTCGCTCCGTCAATTGTCTAAAGTGCCTTTAGAACAATTCGAGTTGATCCGTACTTGGGTCAATGCCTTTGTGCATCAGTCCAGGCTTCAGAAAGAGGTAGAATTTGCCAATGAATACATCGATGAAACCACTTCGTTGTTGTTTCACGAATCCTATGGTGAAGCTTTGGTGATTTCTACTTCAGTGATTATAGACATTGCGGGAATGAATGGTAGCCATGGAACGATTACCGACAAAACCTACCATCTGAACTACAACGATTTTATGCTCAAGCTTACTCATTTTGAGCAATATAATGTACCGTTCTATCTGGAATATGTTCACTTGAAGAAAGCACTGACTGAAGGGTTTCGTGATGCATTGCGGTTGAATGAATTCAAACCAAGAGTATTGTCTTCGTTTGTCCGAAATCGTTTGATTGATGAAGTATACCTGCCTTTGATTGGTGACAACCTGGCCAAACAAATTGGGGTAGTGGGCGAAAACAAACGGACAGATTTGATGGGGATGCTTTTGTTGATCTCGCCGCCGGGTTATGGCAAAACTACCTTGATGGAATACATTGCCAATCGGTTGGGAGTTATTTTTATGAAGATCAACGGCCCCGCAATTGGCCACCAAGTCACTTCGCTGGACCCTTCAGAAGCCAACAATGCTAGTGCGCGCGAGGAAGTAAATAAACTGAACTTGGCCTTTGAAATGGGCGACAATGTGATGATTTACCTGGATGATATCCAGCACTGTAACCCCGAGTTTTTGCAAAAGTTTATCTCCCTTTGTGATGGCCAGCGTAAAATTGAGGGCGTGTACAAAGGCAAAACCAAGACCTACGATATGCGAGGGCGTAAAGTATGTGTGGTAATGGCGGGTAACCCATACACCGAGTCAGGAGAGAAGTTTCAAATTCCGGATATGTTGGCCAACCGAGCCGATACTTACAATTTGGGAGATATCATTGGGGGAACTGCCACTGCTTTTGAGATGAGCTACATCGAGAATTCATTGACGTCTAACCCGGTTCTAAATAAGTTGGCTACGCGAAGTCAAAAAGACATTTACACGTTGATGCGAGTGGCCGAAACTGACAACCAGGAAGGGATGGATTTAGAAGGGAATTATTCTTCTGACGAAATCAGTGAGTACATCAATGTATTGAAGAAACTGTATGTTGTGCGGGACTATGTCCTGAAAAACAACTTGGAATACATTCGCTCCGCTGCCCAGGCCGATGAGTTTCGAACCGAGCCTCCTTTTAAATTGCAGGGGTCTTATCGTAATATGAATAAAATTGCTGAAAAGATTCAGCCCATTATGACTGATGAGGAATTGCAAACCTTGATCATGTCGCATTACGAAAACGAAGCGCAAACCCTGACTACGGGAGCCGAATCTAATCTTTTGAAGTTCAAAGAATTGAATACCTTATTGACTGAGGAAGACGCCCAACGTTGGGAAGATATTCGGGATACTTTCCGCAAAAATTTGCGAATGAAAGGCCTGGGAGCCAATGATCAAATGGGACAAGTGTTGGTACAAATGACCGAGTTTAACGATAGTTTGATGGGCATTCGCAAAGTAATGGAAAAAGGAATGAAACTGGATTCGTTACAAATGAACCGAAAATTGGCCGAAGAACGAGCCAAAGAAAAGACCAGTACTACTCCAAAAAAGAAAACCGATCCAAAAAATCGTAAAAAAGAAGAGTAGCGTGTGTACTCAAAAAAATAGCAAACGAGGCTGGTGCAGTATTGTACCAGCTTTTTTATGATTTAGCGGCTGTTTGTTTAGTAATGGAACCTCCCTAACCTCCATGGTTCCAAATACCAATCAATTAACTAACCGATTACTCCACGACAATCTCTGTCACCAAGGCTTGCAAGGTAGACAAGGCTGGTTTTGGAAAATTACCAAAAAAAGCCACCGTAATATGGGTACGCCCATATCCTGCTACTTCGGGAGTCCACAGTACAAAGGCTCGGCCTAAGAATCCCCAGTTATCGAGGTGGTTCAAGTCTACATTTTGCTGATGAATGCTTTCGGCTTTGGCGCGAAATTCAGGATCACGTCGATCTTTAGTAATTTCAACGTGCAAATCCATTCGATCGGGTTTCACCTGGTACTTACTTTTGATGGCTTCTTTCAAGCGCCGAATAGTTTGATAAAGCGTACTTTGGGGAGCCAACAATTTACTGCGACCTTCTTGACCGTCGATCCGGTCTAAAGAGGCCAATTCAATAGAATATGTCATGTTTTTAAAAAAATGAAGTAAAAAAATATACTACTGATCGTAGTACGGTTTTATAAACCATGACAAAACGGGAAGTAAGAGGAGGTTATTGTATGAGTGAATTGTTTTTTTGATGAAATCAAGTCGTTTTTTTATTAGTTACTATGAATCAATGATTTATGAGACTGTAAAATAGACTGATATTTGTGAGGCAGGCCACTTTTTAGGTTTTTTCTATCACAATCTCTCCAAGAAACGATCATGAAGGGTGACAATGTAGTTTGTAATTACATTTAAAAGCCAGCAACTTAAAAACACACCACTTTGGTGATGATGTAGTTACCTTACCCAAACTTCTGGACAAAATACCTCGCCACCATTTTGTGGTAGGAAAATATAAAATCACTGAAAATCAATAAAATATATTTTGGTTTTAAAAAAACAATCATTTATATTTCGGACTTGTGGACATTTTGACCTTTGTAAAAAATGAAAATGCCCACAAGTTCACCATCGTTATCAAATCCGCTCACACTCGGCGTACTGAAACTTTTTTATCCAGGTTTTCCCTCCATCATAAGAACGACTACCTCGCCAAGAAAACTTGTTTGGCTTGATATCATAAAAATATATTTTTTGAATAAACTTTCGTCCTTGACCATCGGTAGAGGTCGCTTCTATTTCAAATTGATCTTTTTCAAAGTTATAATTGCCCTCCATTTTCCAATGGTATTGCTCAGGTTGGTTTACTGGGATGTACATCATTTTCCATACTTTGCCAAAAGGATCGTACATACGATAGGCAGGTCCTGCATACAAACCTGAGTTAGCCGAATAGGCAGGAACCCAATCATCTTGAATACAAAAACCTTTGTAGCCATAATGAAAATCCCATTGGGCCCGAGCTATTACGTAGGTTTTTTTGAGGGTATCGTTCATAATATGGGAGGTCGCTTTCCATTTTCCTATGAAAGGATTCCAAACCAAGTTTTCCATACGAGCCAAGGGGTGTAGTGCTTTGGGTTTTTGGGGAAACTTTTGAGCAAGTTTGACTCGGCTTTTCCAAAACCGATCTGCCCTTTTTTGGGTGGCTTTCTGATCTTTTTCCCAACGTTTTAAGCCCGAAAAACGAGGTGTTTTGACAAACAGATAGAGCTGATTGGCTACAATTTTAAACGATGCAGGATCGGGTTTACTACGAGTAGGAGGGAGGCCCAGTTGTCTTGGGTCAGCGCCAGCAATCAAGGCACACCAACCACCGTAGCGAGGTAAAAACTGGGTGGGCTTTTGTCTAAAAAGTTGTTGGTGTTGGGCATTGGCAAAATAGTAAACTACCTCCTGATAAGTTTCCTTAAATGTAGACTTGCCTTTGATGGCCTCATTTTGTTTAAAATAAGCCACCACATCATAACCATCAATGGCCACATTGTTGGTGTCTATGTTATAGTACCACCGCTTCCCTGTTTGGGCGTGTCCACTGCTCCAAATGAAGATCAAGAAGTAGCCCAACATTATAAAATTTTTCATAGTCATGATATGTTTGAATTGAAAATATGTGGGGCAAAGTTAAAGGAAGGTACGACCCAAAACGTCGCATTTTAGAAAGTACTACTTTTTTAAAGTGCTGATTTACAGTGGGCAATAAGTACACACTATGAGTGGGTCATTTTCTGAGCCTGAGGAGATGTGTTTTTGAAATAGGAACGTGGAGTAGTATGGTGAATTTTTTTAAAGGCTTTGTTAAAGGTAGATTTAGAATTGAAGCCTACTTCATAAGCCAAGGCCAAATAGGTGTAATGTTGATATTCTTTTTGTTGAGCAAGTTGGATAAACTCAGCGATTCTATATTGATTGATAAAATGAAAAAAATTGATCCCGAAACTTTCATTGATTACCCGAGACAAGGCGGTAGTATTGGTGTGGAGCATTTTGGCCAAGGCAGGTTTGGTAAGCTGAGCATCGAGGTAAGGCTTTTTACTTTGCATCAATGTTTCTAATTGATGTTTTAATTGAGATACTTCTTCAGGATCGAGCGGAGAACTGGCATATTTAAGGGACTTCGACGATGGTACTTCGAGTGAGGGTGATACAAACCACTTGGACTGAGTCATTACATAGTAAGCCAATACATAGGTAAGACCAGCTACGATGATCCAAATAAGGTTATAACTGTAAGCCAAAAGCCAATGATGGACCTTCAGGGCAAGTAAGATAGTAGCGGTCAACCAGCTCAGGATACAGATGGTAACCAAACTGATTAATAAGTGAAGAAAACGAAGCCTGGTTTGATGAGATGCCTGATTTGTAGGGGAGGATTGGTAGTGATAAAGCAGGCGGTGACTTTTCCATAAATAAAGGAGGTTATGTAAGATAGCACCCAGACCCAATACCGCCCATAGGGTGTATATCCACGATTGAGGAGTGCGTAATAAAGTATGGTATTGGACCTTAGAGACAAGCATTTGAGGGATGATGGTGAACGTGTGAATGAATGCAGGGATGAAATGTTGTACGTTTTTGCTTCGGATGAATGCCTGATTGGGGTGGAGCAATTGTCGGATGTACAAAAATAAAAAAGGCCCATACAGATAAATAATGACATCAGACAAGAAAGTCCATTGTGGGTATGATCGGAACAGTGCGGGATGATAAATAAGTTTACCCAAAAGGGTAAGAGAAAGCAAACCAATAAATACCGCCAACCAACGATTTGCCAGGTATTTTCGTTGTTGATTGCGAAGCAATACACCCATCAAGAAAAACCCTTGTACACTACCCAATAATACAATTGCACTGATTCCATTGATAAAGTTCATGGTTTTTTATCCCAATTTACTAATATCTCGCAGGATTAGAAAGTGTGGGAGGGTATCATAAAAAAAATCTCCTGGAGTCATCAACCTCAGGAGATCCGTCAATTAGGGTATTAATTCACATATGCTAGTATACGGACAACAAAAACTCAACTATTATTTTTTTAAGCTTGGTTCAAAGCAATCTCAATAAGGTCTACTCCAGTTGGATGTTCACAATTGAAATTTTGGGCGTTTTGCCAATCTTTCTTGGCTTTGGTAACATTACCCATTGCCTTATAGGCACAGCCTCGCATGTAGAGCGCATATACAATGTCTACTGTAAAATTCAATTGTTGTAGTGCGCGCGTATAGTACTGGATAGAAAGTTCGTACTTTGCTTCTCCAAATACTCTTTCGGCTTGATTCAGCAATTGAAAACAATTGGGTGAATCATTGATTTTTTCGTTAGCAGGATTCTTCATTTTTCGTGATTTGTAGTGCCTTATTTCTTACATTGTAAAGGTAGCACATCGTTCGCAATTAAAATATTTCACCTTATTACAACCGAACCATTTTTGAGGTTCTTTTAGATATGCTTTTTAGTCAAAATGACCGATTTATAAAAAGCCAGTAGAAGGATGACAAAAGTCAGCTAATTGGCCAAAAAATATTTTTAGAGCTTGTTCAAAGCGTCAGCAATCAAATCAATACTCCAAGGGTGTTCAAAACCGAGTCCTTTGGCTTGTAACCAGTCTTTGCGAGCGCTTGACGGTTTCCCTAGTTCCTTGTAAGCACAACCTCTCATGTACAGTGCGTAAGCCAGGTTCATTGGAGATTTAATTTGTTTGATAGCGTGGGTGAAGTACTGAACCGACAATGTAAAGTTGGATTCATCAAAAACTTTTTCTGCCATGTTCATCAAATCCATTGCATTCTTGGGAGTGTTGTATTTGTTGTGAGAAGAGCTCATTGGGTGATTTTTTTAAATTACTATACCTTACTAAATTTTATATCACAAATGTAATATTTACCTGCTTATGGAAATATTTCAACATATTTCAGGAGCATACTCTTCTGCGGTATTTGCCCAGAACACTAGTGCAATAATTGACAATACTTGGTTTGATTGGTAGCATATAATGCCTGCTCTACATCGAGTTTCCACTGAAAACAATGGCTGCCTTTGTCAAATGGCATGGTTTTCAAAATGGCTTTGATCTTGCTCAACTGGTACACTTCATACTGGCGAAGTTTGACCTTCCAAGGTTCTAGCAATTGCTGATCTTCTTGGTTCATCACCACTTTTTCACGAGCAGCAGTGTAAGTAGTATAGCTATTCATCATAGTACTTGTAGTAGAGGTTTGAGAATGTATGGGGAGAGAAAGCCAAAAGCTGCTCCCTGATTGGGCTTGGGGAGTAGAACATACGCCTATTTGCCCCCCTTGAGCTTCTATGGCCATCTTACAAAAGCGAAGCCCCAAACCGGTACCTCTTGTATTCTGAGATTGACTTGGAGATTGAACCTGATAAAATTGATTGAATATGTGCGCGTGCTCGCTGACGGGAATGCCTGGGCCTTGGTCGGTAATGGTAATCTTGGCAAATGGAGTATGATTAGAGGTCAATTCTTGCTCGATTTGGATGGATATGAGGCCATTTGCGGGAGAAAATTTGATGGCATTGTCAATGAGGTTGATCAAAGTCCGTTGTGTTAATCGTGTATCTGCCAAAACGTGATGGTTACTACCCTGAGTAACAATTGTAATGTTTTTGTTCTTGGCAAGCCCCAATACTTGCTGAATGGCCCCTTCAATGAGTTGGGGTAGACTTTGAGCGACCAAAGTAGGCTTGAAACTAGTAGACTCTATTTTTTGGGTCTCCAACATATCCATGGTGAGGTTGAGCATGTGTTGTCCTGCCTCATAGATTTGTTTTTGGGTCTTTTCTTCCAAGTGGGCTTCGGTTAAACTCAATATGTTAGAGAGTGGGGTTTTTAAATCATGCACCAGCATTCGGGTGAAGGTCTGCTGGTACTCATTTAATTTTTTGAGTTTTTGAAGTTCGTCCATTTGAGGTGTTGTCAATAAGGAAGGGGGAAGGTTGTCGGTTGCCAAGGCAGCATTTTTTGACAGGATTTGGGTGGATGAGGCCCCCGAAAATAGGTCCCAACCAAATTCTTTTTGTAGTAACTTGGCAAAGCCCCAAAATCCAAAAATTCCGATAGCAAATACAAGCAATGATTGGATATCGCTAAAAACTAAAAAAATATAAACCGCCACAAAGGATAACAAGCCCTCAAACCAGTTTTGTAAAGAGAGGGGAAGGGATACAAATAATTTTCTCGAGAGGTATGATTTTTCTGAATCAGTCATAGGTTCAAATATGTCGTAGATGTATATGCCTTTAATTGTTACTAACAAATCTATCTATTTGAACTGATGGAAAATATTTCACTCTATTTCCTTACTGGTAATGCCTTGATTGAAAGGGGGTTACTCCTGTGAAGAAGGGGCGCGAAATGAAATATTTCAAGAAACCTTATAAAGGATTGAGTGGTGAAACAACTGATTTGCTTGTCAGGAGTGGACTTTAGTTTGCTCTTATATTGAAATACAATGGGGCCATTTAAAACCACCCTATAAAAAACCTAAATATGTTAGTTGATAATTTGGAATT
>CALDJV010001216.1 GCA_937899305.1 uncultured Cytophagaceae bacterium | reverse complement strand
ATTTTTTAGGCAATGTACCTCTTATTCAAAATGCTTGCCGCTCACTAATGCACTACACCACGATTTTTTGCCATTTATTCCAGTCAAACCAAGTCGAGTACTCGACATTGGCGCAGGCATTGGAAGAGACGCCTACGAATTTTGGAAAATGGGGCATTGGGTAATGGCCGTGGAGCCCCTGGTCGATTTTAGGGAAGCAGGACAACGTTTGTATCCCTCGGCAGCCATTGAATGGCGGGATGACGCCTTGCCTCAACTACCTACCTTGATCAAAGATGCTCCTCAGTTTGACTTTATTTTGGCTTCGGGCATATGGCATCATCTCAACCCTGCTGAGCAAGCCGAAGCACTGGCCAATATTTCAAAACTTTTACTTCCCCAGGGTAGCTTTGCACTTTCATTACGCAATGGCCCGGCCGGGGTCGGAACCCACGTGTTTCCAACCAATGTCCAACAAACAATCAATGACGCAAAAATGTATGATTTGCACCCGGTTTTAAGACTTGAAAACCAGGCGAGTTTGATAAGAAACAAAAAAGAGGTTTATTGGGCTAAATTGGTATTTTCAAAAAAGTGAGTACTACCCCAAGTACTGATAAAATGCGTAAAACAATGAAAATCATCGTCTTTGGAGCCTCGGGTTCAGGTACAACTACTTTGGCCAAATCGCTGGCAGATCACTTCAATTGGCCACACTTGGATGCCGATGACTACTATTGGGCCCAAACTACCATTCCTTTTACCGTCAAAGTGCCGCTCGAGACACGCAATGCACGACTTAAGCAAGATGTAGTCACCCACCCAAATGTCGTAGTAAGTGGTTCATTGGTTACCTGGAGCCCGTACTGGAACCAAGCTTTTGACTTGGGAGTATTTCTTAAAATCCCTCCTGAAATAAGAATGGATCGGCTCAAAAAGCGCGAAATAGAACGTTATGGGCAGTTACTCCAAGAAAGTGAAGACCAACAAAAAAAGACTCAGGAATTTTTGGACTGGGCCGCGCAATACGACGACCCGACTTTTGAGGGCCGCAGCATTACCCAACACCGCCGCTGGATACAAGCATTGACTTGTGAAGTATTGGAACTGGATGGAGATTTTACCAACCCAGTACGTATGCAGCAAGTCATTGATCGCATTGCACAATTGGATCACAAATAGACTCCCTCCCAAAAATCATTGCCATGGAAAAAACAATATTCGAGATCACTAAAATGGATTGTCCTTCGGAAGAGAACCTAATCCGAATGAAGTTAGAGGGCATCTCAAGCATTCAACACTTGGATTTTGACATTCCTCAGCGGAAGCTTACCGTTTTTCATTCTGGGCAATTGCTTCAAATCGAGCAGGCCATCGCAGCACTCAAGCTTGGTGGGCAAAAACGTTCTACTGAACCGACCGACCAGACTGAATTTACTGAGCAAAGCAATCAACGATCATTGCTTTGGCAAGTTTTGGCCATCAACCTTGCTTTTTTTATCATTGAAATCACCACTGGCCTCGTCTCTAAGTCTATGGGTTTGGTGGCCGATAGTTTAGACATGCTGGCCGATGCCCTGGTATATGGCATTAGTTTGTTGGCGGTGGGCGGCACTCTTATCCAAAAAAAACGCATTGCCCGAATCGCAGGATACTTTCAAATCACCCTGGCTGCGCTGGGTTTTGCTGAGGTGTTAAGGCGCTTTTTTGGAGCTACCCAAATCCCCGATTATGCTACCATGATGGTGGTATCGGCTTTTGCCTTGTTGGCCAATGGGTTTTGTTTGTATTTGTTACAAAAATCTCGCAGCAAAGAGGAAGCCCACATGAAAGCCAGCCTGATTTTTACTTCCAACGATGTCATCATCAACCTGGGGGTCATTGTAGCGGGCCTCTTGGTAAATTGGCTACAATCCAACAAACCCGATTTGATTGTGGGCACCATTGTGTTTGTGCTGGTGGTTCAGGGAGCTTTGAGAATTTTGAAGCTGGGGAAGTAGAAAATTGCCCTCAATGCTTTATTAAAACCCGCTAAGTCATTCAAAGACACATCACATACAGTAAAACGGATAGGTAATCCAGTAATATGGCTAAGTCAAACGATTGGCAGTTGTATACTTTTGTAATATCAACACATTACTAAACATCAATTGTTATGTTCGGAAAAGCCATTTCTAATCTAATGATAAAGCCTGGACAATCTCCGGTTTTTGAAACCCCCAAAGCGTACAACCTCCCCTATGAAGAAGTCACCTTTGAGGCCAAAGATGGGGTAAAACTATCAGGTTGGCTCATTAAAGGAGAACGCGACAGGGTCATTATTCAATCGCATTTTGGTGTGCAATGCTCACGTTGTGGGTTTACTCAGGAAGGCAAAGGCCTGATGAAAAACGCATTATGGACAAGCGATATTCACTTTCTTAACCAAGCCAAATACTTGGTAGAAGCGGGCTATTCGGTACTCATGTACGACCTTCGAAATCACGGCAATAGTGGCACAGGTACCACGCCTTGGGTAACTTGGGGAACCGAAGAAAGAAAAGATGTATTGGGAGCAGTGGATTTTATTTCCAATCACCCTGATTTTACCCAAGCCACCATTGGACTGTTGAGCATTTGTATGGGGGCTGCCTCCACTACTTTTGCTTATGGGCTAGAACCTACCCTCAGAAACAACCCCAAAGTGAAAGCGATGATTGCGGTACAACCACTTACCTACGATTACTTTGTAAAAGCCATGGGACTACCCAGTTTTTTGGTCAACAGTGGCAACAAATATAACTTAAACAAACGAGGCGTAAACCTTACTGGAGACTCCTTTTTACCTTACGCAAAAGAGATCTCAATTCCTACTTTGGTGGTCCAAAACCAAAACGACCCGATGACCAATATGGATATGGTCAAGCAATATTATGAGGATTTACCTGGTGACAAGGAAATGCTCTGGTTGGATTTGAAAAAGAAAAGGGGTGCAGCCTACGACTGGTTAGGTAAAAACCCTGAAAAGGTCATCAAATGGTTTGATAGATACCTCGCTCTTGTTTCAAGTGCTCGCTAATCATAATTTTTAAATACAATCTCTACATAATTTTAAACTACCATGAACGAACAACAAACTCAAATGTTGACGATGCTTGCTCAGGGCTTGTCAACACCTCCTCGTACTCCCATATTGCAAACGCCAGCTGATTATGGTTTGGACTTCGAAGACGTATCTTTTCAGACTGAAGATGGTATCACAATTAAGGGTTGGTTTATCCCGGCCAACTCTGATAAACTCATTATCAGCAATCATTTTTCACCTGCCAACCGATACGGGTTTGCCGGACACATGAAGGGATTGGATTTTGCCGGAGGGTTTGAGGTCAATTTTCTGCCTCGTTACCGCGCATTGCATGACGCAGGTTACAATGTTTTGACTTATGATTTACGTGCCCACGGTGAGAGTGAAGGTGGAGAAAAGGGTTTATCTGGAGTAGGATATTGGGAATGGCAGGAGGTATTGGCTTCGATAGATTATATTAAAAATCGTCCCGATACTGCCCATCACGATGTTTCATTATTAAGTATGTGTATGGGGGCCAACGCAACGATCAATGCGATGGAGAAAAAACCAGAAGCATTTGAAAACATCAAAAGTTTCATTGCCATTGCTCCACTCAAAGGGAAAACTACCATAGAGCGAAACCTTGAACAAATGCAAATTCCAGAAGCAGAAGGCTTAGAAGCCTTTGAACACATTTACAATGATTTAACTGAGCTCCGGATTGAGGATCACAACATTATTCCCAAGGCCAAACATATTCAAGTTCCGACATTCTTCTTACAAGTAAGGCAGGATACCAACTCTCGGTGGACAGATGTACAAGAAATGTATGAAAAAGCCCCCGTAAATGACAAAAAGATTTATTTTATAGAAGATACTCCATGGCGCTTTCACGGATATACCTATTTCTCTGAGCATCCTGATCAAATGATTGATTGGTATGATCAACACATGAAATAATGTAATCAATGAATTACAAACCGCTCGCCATTACTCTATTTTTGGTACTGGTATTGATGGTTTTATATTTCACTGGGCGCAAATCGGTGCATCATGAAATCACCATCAATGCTGGTACTCAAAAAGTATGGGCAGTATTGCTTCATACCGCCGACTATAACTCCTGGAATCCAGTCATGCGCTTGTTAAAAGGAGACATCAAAGAAGGTAATCAGGTAACCTATCGTTTTACTCAAAATCAAAACCAGGTGAGTGAAATCCCGGCCATAGTAAAACAAATAGTTTCCCAGCGTTTATTAAACCAAGCAGGAGGTGTACCTTTTATTCTTACCTTCGACCACAGGTACCAACTCATCCCTATGGGTAAACAAACCAAAGTGGTAATCCATGAGGATTACGCGGGCTTGGGGGTACATTTTTGGAACCCTCAATCGGTAGAAGACGCTTACGCTCGATTAAACCAAGCCCTTAAAAAGAAAGTAGAATCAAATTGACCCTCTTTTTAATCGTCAAATGAAAAAAATCATCCGAATTAAATCCATCAGTGAAATACACCAATTTTTTGGCTTCGAGAAACCCAAACACCCGCTAGTTACGGTACTTCCCATCGATGAACGTATGACTCAATTTGATTATGGGTCGGATAATTATTCACTCGATTTTTATCAAATCAGCCTCAAGCAAGGCATCAAAGGCACCTTGAGCTACGGAAGAAATCATTATGATTTTCAGGAAGGTACCATGACTTTTATCAAACCTAATCAGGTGGTCAATGTACAAAACAGTGAAGACTATCAAGGGGGAACTGGCTGGACGCTCATTTTCCATCCCGATTTAATTCGAAAATCACCCTTGGGCAACACGATTAATCAGTACTCTTTTTTCAATTATGAAGTGAGCGAAGCCCTGCATTTATCTGATGAAGAAAAAGCTTCTATTACTGAAATCGCCCATAAAATAAAGCAAGAATACCAACAAAATATCGATAAACACAGCCAAGAAATCATCATTGCCAATATTGAGATGATTCTACGCTATAGCAAGCGATACTATGACCGCCAGTTTTATACCCGTACCAACCTCAACCAAGACCTGATTTCAAAGTTTGAGCGGGTCATGCGAACTTATTATCAATCTGAAAACCCGGTAGAGCATGGAGTGCTTACCGTAAAATATTGCGCCAATGCATTGACAATGTCTTCTAATTATTTGGGAGATTTGATCAAAAACGAAACTGGACGAAGTGCCAAGGATCACATACAAGATTACATCATTGAAAGAGCCAAAACCAATATTCTTGGTTCTAACAATTCCATCAGTGAAATTGCCTATCATCTGGGCTTCGAGTTTCCTCAGAGTTTTAACAAACTATTCAAAGCCAAGACTGGAATGAGTCCTACTCAATATCGTAGATCGAGTTAGTGTGGCTTACTTTTATTGGAGTTGCCAATAAAGAGCACTAAACAAGCAGTTATCACTTGATTTCTCTTTTTTCGTACAATACATCGATGTGGAGTAGCTTCCAACGCTTGTCCTTGAAATCATAGTACTCCTTGGCTACTGTTGCCTTCAAATGCTGGGCATCAACAAGCGTGATGTCATTACCAATGGTTACTACTCGCTCCTGTTTTACGTTGTCCAGGTAGGTTTCTTCCAGGTAGGTGTTTTCAGTCAATTTAATCCTGCCTTCTTCTAGCGTATAAGAAGTCACAAATCCATACTTTATAAATGTAGCATGCCCCTCGGCATTACCAGGGCAATCAAGGGTAAGCACTGTTTTGGGTAAGAAAAAGGACGCTAATTTTGTTGGACGCTCGGTGTCATTCCGGGGTGAGATCTCCAAATCCTGAAAGTTAAAATAATCAATCTCCCCAAGCAACTCTTCCGAACTCACCCCGTCGTTGTTTAAATCTACCGCAATGTCTGATTTAAACGAAACGATTTCGTAAAACCCAGTATATTTTTTCAATTCCTGGTTTTCAATGGCCGATTCGTTTCCTTTTGTACAACTGGCGAGGAGGAAGATTAAAAGCAGTAAGTTGATCAGTTTCATGGCAATGAAGTTAAAAGTTTTTTTAGTTTTATTTAGCTAGTAGTTGGTAGTCAGGAGTTGGTAGTTTTCTTTAGTTCATAGTTTTTTTAGTCGATGGTCAATGGTCCATAAATTGAATGAAAAGTGAAAAACGTAAAATGAAAAATGATACGCCACTTTACGTAACCATTTAGCTATTTAACAATGAGCGCAGCGGAGCAATAGAAATAAATCATCGCCTCGCAACCTGAAGTCCTGAGCGCAGCTGAAGGAACTAAAATCTTTCCTTCGTCAGGAGAACTGTAACCATTAGCCGAAGGCAGATCAATAAAAATTATCATATTTGCGAAAATAAGAAAAAAATCAGCGTTGCTGAGCTCTTCAAAACTAGATTGAGCAATGGTACTAAAATTTCTGCAAGATATGCTTTCTGGCCATTGATGGAAAATACATTATACTTTCTGCGAGATATATTATACATTCTTTGCCTGACTTACCTTCAGTAACAGGGGAGGTCACCTAAAGTATTTCAATACCAACCTGATTCAACCAACACAGGGGCTTACCAATAACAACTTTGGAGTGGAAAACGCCACCCAGGCTGGCGCAAGCGTCCTCGCTTGTGATCCATCCGAACTCATAAACACACGCAGGGACGCTCAATGCTGTCAACTTAGTAGTATGTTATATTTTTAAATCTATATCACA